>NZ_LWER01000021.1:0-3150 GCF_001634775.1 Sulfitobacter sp. HI0027 | reverse complement strand
GCTTGCCCTGACTTGGCGCGCCGCGGCCCAAGCGGGCTATCCGCTGCGCCCCTCCCGCCCGCGCTGGACCCCCGACATGCGCGCGATGATCGTCATCGCCCTGCCCGCCGCGCTGGCCTCGGGCGTGATGCAGATCAACCTCGTGGTGGGGCAACTGGTCGCCAGCCAATATGACAAGGCCGTCTCATGGCTTTTCGCCGCCGACCGCCTTTATCAACTGCCCTTAGGCGTGGTGGGTATCGCTGTGGGCATCGTGCTACTGCCCGACCTTTCGCGCCGCCTGCGCGCCGGGGACAACGACGGCGCGCAAACTGCGCTTAGCCGCGCCGCCGAGATTTCGCTGGCCTTGACGATCCCTTCGGCAGTGGCGCTGATGGTGGTGCCCTTCGCATTGGTTACCGTATTGTTCCAACGCGGCGCCTCGGGCGTTGATGACACCGCAGCGATTGCCACAGCGGTGATGATCTACGGCCTCGGCCTGCCATCCTTCGTGCTGCAAAAGATCCTGCAACCGGTCTATTTCGCACGCGAAGATACCCGCCGCCCCTTCTACTTTGCTGTGGTCGCCATGGTCGTCAATGCGGCCCTCGCGGTTGGTCTTGCCCCCTTCATCGGCTGGATCGCCCCTGCTGTTGCAACCACGCTGGCGGGCTGGACGATGTTTGCCTGCCTCGCCATCGGCGCGCGGCGGTTTGGCGATGCGGCCAAGTTCGACGCGCGGTTCCACAAGCGTATCTGGCGCATTCTCATGGCCTCCGCCGCGATGGGCGTCGCCCTTTGGCTGGGCAATGCAGCCCTGCAACCGATGCTGGGCCTGCCATGGTGGCGTGGTCTGGCGCTCGTGCTGCTGATCGCCATCGGCGCGATCAGCTACTTTGGCATCGGCCAGTTGATCGGCGCCTTCCGCTTGTCCGAGTTCAAACGCGCGGTTCGGCGCGGTTAACGCTGCTGCAACCGCGCCCTCAGTCGCGCCCATTCACCGGGCGCGACCAAGAAGCTCAGACCGAAGCCGCAGAAGAACCCGGCCAACTCGGCGACCCACAAAAAGCCGGTCTCAAAAAAGATGCCCCAGAAAAGCTGTAGCCCCATCAGCAGGGCGATCAGCGTGAACGCCTGATACTGCGGCCCGCCTGAGCCAAGCAGCCGCCGCCACATCACAAAACTATAGCCGCCGATCAACCCATAGACATTGGGATAGGCCCCGGCGAGCCAAACCGGATCGTTTAACAGCGCCCCATAAACCAGCGCCCCGCCGATCCCCGACAGCACAAAGATCACCAGAAAGGCCATCTGCCCCATCGCCTCGGCCACCAACTTGCCCAGCGCCAACAACAGCACGACGGCAAAGATCGCATGGGTAAAGCCCAGATGAATGAACGGATAGGTCACCACCCGCCAGATGTGCTCAATCGGGTACTGGCCCGCCCCGATCATCGCGTCAAAGATCAGCCCCGAAAAGCCAAAGTCGCGCACCAGCGCCAGCCGCCAGCCTACGGCAGCGGGGCCACCGACCAGCCCAGCCTCGGCCAAGGACAACACCACCTCAACGCCAGTAATGGCCAAAAACAGCACGATAACAGCTGGCGGCAGTGGGTTCACAGGGGGTTGGAAATCAGGGTCTTGCATGGGCGCTCCTTGACGGGGTTCGCGGCCAGAAGTAAGCCTGCCGCGCAAGACTTTCCAGCCCAGAGGTGCCGCCCGATGTCCGAGACCCAATTCACCCCGCGCGTGTTTTCCGGCATTCAGCCCTCGGGCGACCTGCATCTGGGCAACTACCTGGGCGCGCTCAAACGCTTTGCAGATGCTCAGGAACAGGGCGTTCAGTCGATCTATTGCATGGTCGACCTGCACGCGATCACGGTCCCGCAGAAGCCCGAAGACCTCAAACGCAGCACCCGCGAACTCTGCGCCGGCTTCATCGCTTCGGGCATCGACCCGGAAAAGTCCATCCTGATCAACCAAAGCCAAGTGCCCGAACACGCGCAACTGGCTTGGATTTTCAACTGCGTCGCCCGCATGGGCTGGATGGGCCGCATGACCCAGTGGAAGGACAAGGCCGGTAAGAACGCCGAGGCCGCGTCCCTCGGTCTTTTCGCCTACCCCGCACTGATGGCCGCCGACATCCTGATCTACCACGCCACCCATGTGCCGGTAGGCGAGGACCAGAAACAGCACCTTGAATTGACCCGCGACATCGCGGCCAAGTTCAACCACGACTATGGCGTCGATTTCTTCCCCCTCACCGAACCAGTGATCGAAGGCGCGGCCACCCGCGTCATGTCCCTGCGCGACGGGTCCAAGAAAATGTCGAAGTCCGATCCATCCCCTGCCAGCCGCATCAACCTCACCGACGATGCCGACACGATCGCCAAGAAGTTCCGCAAGGCCAAGACCGACCCCGACGCTCTGCCGTCCGAGGCCGAGGGCCTGAAGGACCGCCCCGAAGCGCGCAACCTCGTGAACATCTACGCCGCCCTCAGCGACCAGACCATCGATCAAGTCTTGGCCGAAGTCGGCGGCCAGCAGTTTGGCACTTTCAAACCCGCGCTGGCAGAACTGGCCGTGTCCAAAATGGGCCCGATCACCGCCGAAATGCAGCGCCTGATGGCCGATGAGCCCGAGATCGACCGCATCCTCGCCCGGGGCGCGGAACAGGCCCGCGAAATCACCGCCCCGATCCTCAAACGCACCTATGAGATCGTCGGCATGGTCGGCTGACAGGCCGGGGCTGCGCGAAATGCCGCACAGTCCCCCTGCTCTCCTACGCAATTGCGCCTGCCCCCTCTCGCTGCCATCTTGACTGGAAAGCGAAAGGACCAAGCGATGAACCACGCAACCGTTGGCCATGTACACCTCAAGGTCGCCGACCTTGACCGGGCCATTCATTTTTACGGCGACTTGTTGGGCTTTGCCGTGACTCAACGCTACGGCGATCAGGCTGCGTTTCTGGGCGCGGGCGGCTATCATCACCACATCGGGCTGAACACATGGGAAAGCGCGGGCGCCACACCGCCGCCGCCGGGCCATACCGGCCTCTACCACAGCGCCTTTCTCTACCCTGACCGACAGCAATTGGCGCGCGCCCTGCGCCGGGTGCTTGAGGCTGGCATCACATTGGACGGCGCNGNCGCGCGCCAATTGCTGTCGGTC
>NZ_LWER01000020.1:0-12378 GCF_001634775.1 Sulfitobacter sp. HI0027 | reverse complement strand
TGACTGGGATGCGAAGAACGACCAATACATCTGCCCCGAGGGCCACGCGCTCAAACAGTTCCGCCGGAATTACTCTGATCCAAGCCGGGGGCCGACGGGCAAGGGCACCGCGCGCTATCGCGCCTTGAAAGAAGTCTGCCAGGTCTGCCCGTCCAAGCAAAAATGCTGCCCCAACGCTGAGGCGCGCAAGATCACCCGCGAGGAGCACGAAGACGCGCGTCAGGTTGCCAGAGATTTGGCCAAAACTGAAGAATATCAGATTGCGATGAAGCTCAGGAAAAAGGTCGAAATGCTCTTTGCCCACCTCAAACGCATTCTCGGGCTGGGACGACTGCGATTACGCGGCCCATGCGGTGCAAATGACGAATTCCTCCTCGCCGCCACCGCCCAAAACCTCCGCAAACTGGCTAAGATTTTTCCTGCACCGCAGCAAACGCGCAAAGCCTGATAGGAAAGGCGCTCGCGCGCTCTTCAAAGCGCAGCTTTCTGCGAAAGCAACACGCTGTTTTTCCACAGAATCGGCTCAAACCGGACTTTTGCCGCACAAAGCGCGGATGACAGCTACGCTGCTTCCAGCACCAGTCTACGCCACTTGGCCATAAAGAAAGTGCGCCAAACATCGCGGAAGATCACACTACTCGGAACAGGGCAGGGCGGCAGAAACGACATGGTGTGATTGCGGCGGTCGCTCTCCAGTGGCGAACGAGGTCCGGTATGTTGGCCTCATGTATATAAGGCGTGAGGAGAACGACCTATGGAACATTATGCTGGTTTGGATGTGTCACTGAAAGAAATTTCGATCTGCGTTGTCGATCATGATGGCAAGACCATCGCGCGCGGGACGTGCCCTGCGGACCCGGAGGGCGTGGCAGGTTGGTTTCGCAACCGATCGCTCACGCCACGCCGGATCGTACATGAGAGCGGGATGCTTTCGATCTGGCTGCAGCGCGGGATGATGAGGCTTGGTCTTCCAGCGACATGCATCGATGCCCGGAAGGCGCACAAGGTTCTGTCGGACCGGCTCAACAAGTCCGATGCCGCTGATGCAGAAGGCTTGGCGCAGCTCGCGCGGACCGGCTGGTTTACACCGGTCCACATCCGCAGCGAAGATGCTGACAGGCTGCGAAGTCTGGTCGGTGCGCGAGAACGGATGATCCGGTTGCGCAAAGACCTCGAAGGTCACATCCGGGGCGTGCTGAAAACCTTCGGCATCCGAATGACCGGCATCGGCCAAGGTCGGCAGCGCCAGAATTTTCGCGACCAACTGGCCGCAGCGGGGGAAACCGATCCGGTGCTGCGCGCCATCGCCGATGGGTTTATCACGGCCCACTCCACGCTGTGCCAAGCGGCGGACGATCTCGATAAGGCTGTGAAGAAAAAGGCAAAGGCCCACCCCGTTGCATGTCGCCTGATGACCATTCCTGGCGTCGGGCCAGTGAATGCGCTCAGCTTCATTGCCCTGGTCGATAATACAGACCGGTTCAGCCGGGTGACTGATGTCGGCGCATTCCTCGGGCTCACACCAAAGCGGCACCAGTCTGGCGAAATGGATTGGTCGGGACGGGTGTCGAAGTGCGGAGACGGGACGATGCGCGGACTGCTGTTCGAGGCAGCGTCCTGCTTGATCCGCCAGGTGAAGCGTTTCTCGCCACTGAAGAGCTGGGCTGTACGACTGGCCGGACGACGCGGGTTCCGAAAGGCCGCAGTCGCAACAGCGCGCAAGATCGCAGTCCTGATGCTGACGATCTGGAAATCTGGTGCGGACTATCAATGGACAAAGGAGGCCACTGCCTGATCTGAATTTCCGCCGCTGAGAAGGCGGGAAGCGAAGTCCCGACGGGACGGAGGTAGATCGATCTCGTAAAAACGGTTGGGGCGCAGGCTCGCTTGCCCACCCCGCAAACGACATTGGAGACGATCCACCACCGAAAACCATCATGAGGCGCAATGCGTGACCTCGGAGAGAACCATGACCCCGAACGGACAGATCGCTAGCCCACTTGACATAGCCGCAATCAGAGAACCGTTTTTGCTACCTCTCCCCCCAAGAAACTCAAGGGTTAAACATTGAATAAACCGCTTTGAAGACTTTTACCCTTGTAAAAACTATTTTTACCCTACATATTAGTCATACATTAAAAATGTATTGAAAGGGTAAAAACATGGATAAGCAAGGATTAGAAGTGAGGGAGGCGGTCGTTCGCCTTCTCGAAGAAAAGGGATATGAAGTCCGCGATGTCTCGTCGGGCTCGGGGGTTCCAAAGCTCTCTAGATTGGAGATCTCAAAAGAAGACGAGAAGGTTACTTGTGCCGTCAAGATCACCACGTACCGTCAGGGGCGCATTTCCTTCACGCGCAATCCGGACGGCACCTACAAGGTACTCAGCGATAGTGATCGTGTGATCTACGCCTGTCCTGCATCGGATGACGACAAAGCCGTAGCGATCACCATGTTCGACAGCTCAACAGTGACACAAGCGTTCGATTCCAACTTCGACGCTCGCAAAGATACCGATCAAGAAAGCCTACCGATGTGGCTTAGCCCAGCACTAGAACCGGGGCAGCGATTTATTGGGTCTGGCTTCCAGGATGATGCACTTTGGTCAGAAGTTGCGCCTCTGTCAGGTCAGACCGATACATCAATGACGTCCAAAAACACCACGCCGCCCTCAGAAGAAGGGGCGAAATCCGTCGGCATTATGGAGCGGGTAAAAACCATGCTTTCAGAGCACATGGGCGTTCGCCCTGATCAGCTTGAGGTTGATGTTCGCGTCAAGCTTTAGAATAACTGTCGGTTTCGCTTAGCCATTTACCCAAGGAGAAACCGACCGTTCCTGTCCAATCACAGTCGTTCATGCTTTCTAGCGAAAAACGGCAGCGCCGAACTCTATTTCCTGCCTTTGCATCGCAATCAACGTCAGCTTGCGGGCTATTCAAGAAACCCCTGCCACTACGAAGACTGGTTCTGAAAGTTCTCGAAGTGAAACCCGAGGCTCTTGGGAGAGATTTCATCGGTGACGGATTTGCCGCGAAGGCTCTGGTAATCCTGTGATGCAATGCGCCCTGAAACCTCGACGGCCTTGGTCTCGGGGTTGATCGAAATCAGGTATGCGTCAAAGAGCCTGTGAATGTCGCTCCGCAACAGAAGGCCATTCTCGGGCTTGTCCCGGTCTGCAAACCGCTCCGCGTAGGGGATGATATGGGCGGCTTCCAGAACCGAAAGCTCGCTCGTCCCGGTGATCGCGCAGCGGTTCGGGCGCTTGCTCAATAGGGCCTGCCGGAACGCGCTCTGGTATCGCCGCAAAACCACTTGGCGCAGGGCGGTGGCGTCTTCGATCTTCTCAAGGTTCAGGGGCTCGTGCGGGTCCGGGTTCTGGTTTTCGTGTTGGGCGAACTGGTGGGCCTTCCCCCGAACGGCGGAAAGAAGCGAGTCCACATCGGTATCGGAGATCGGCCAAATGCGGTTGTTTCGGCTCGCGTCGATTCTGGAAATGAAACTCCCGTCCCCTTTGTGCTTCGCCAAGAGTTCCTTCCCAACGGTAGGCTTGAAGAAAACCGCATCCAGCACCCGGGCGCGGCGATCCGGCTGCATGGGGGCGAACTCGACCACGGCAGTCAAACCCGGGCCGCGCTCGCCATCCTTCTCTTGCTCATGCAGCCACACGAGGCCCCGGAAGCCCTTGCTCAGAATTTCGTCGGCATAGCTGTTCTCTTTGTGAAGCTCGGGCAAAGCTGCATCGCGCCCGACCCAGCTTTCGGCCGAGGGGCGAACGCCCGGGACTCCGAAAAGGTCGATTGCGCTGGATTTGACGAAGAACTGAATGTCCTGCCGCCGGAACTCTTGCACCTTGCTCGCGCCGAGCTTCAGCCGTTCCTGCGCGGCAGCGATCACGTCTGGGGTGAAGCGATCCGAGTATTTGAGCACCAACGCTTCATAACTTTGATCCGGGTCGACCTCCTCGAATCCGGCGGAGGCATTCAAGACCCGGCTTGAAATCACCAAAACCGCCCCGGATGCATTGATATCCCGGGGTTCATAACCGAGGCCCGCGCGCTGGCCTTGGCTTCGCTTGACCTCTTGCCAATGATCGTAGACCCGGGCGAGATCATTTTCCAACGGATCGGCGCTGTTTCTGAGGGCTTTCATAACTTCGGACATACGGCTTCCTGCACTCGACGCCTTTGGGGGCTGGATTCTCAAGATCCCCGCAAGCGCCCGGAATTGCAAACGGAGAACCACTCTCACAGAGTTTAGAACAACTGGACGAAAACCTTCAGCCAGAACTTCGCGGACTGGCAGTGGGTGTCTACTGTGGCGCGCTCTGCGGCCATAACTCACGGTCGGCGGCTACATCACGCGAATACGAGGCTTGGTATGACTACTGATTTTCCTCGACGAAACGAACTCGCGAACTGGGACGATAAATCGGCGCATCATCCATTCAGGCAGGATGCAATATCAGTCAAAATGGCCCCCAAGCCACCTCGCATCGGTGCGGCATCGCTGTCCATTTTTACGGTACGTTGCTCGGTTGACCCGGCTTTTGATCGAACAGGATCACACGCCCGTCACCGCTACTCGGGCTGTTGACCAGCACAAACGGCACCTCTGCCCCTTCTTTCTCGTAGATGCAGCGGTACTTCATCTGGCCGTCGAGCGGATCGCGCACCTGGTCGTAGCGATAGCTGTACTTGATCCCTTGGTCGATCCAGGCCTCGACGCCTGCGGGCGTCACCAAGGACATGGGTTGCCCATCCAACAGCAACGTTTTCCCCACGTTGAATACTTCATCCATCTTTCGGTCTCCTCTGTTTGTCCTGTCATATCGCGTCACAGGCTGTGGCCTTCGCCACGATCCCTGTCCCGCGTGTTTTCGTTTTCGTCATCATCGCGCTCCTGCGCGCGGTCGTTGTCCGGTTCCAACCGCTCACGCGGCTTGTTCAGCACGTCCTTCAGCCGCTCGTTGATAGACGGCTTGCGCTCCTCGCGCGCGATGTCCTCGGAACGGCCCTGCCTTTGACGCTGGGCAGGGGTCCGTGACGGTCGCGCGGCCTCCTCGCCAAGGTCATTTTCGCTGTACCCGTCCAGCTTGTGAACCGCTGCCTGACCGTCGCGCCCGGCGTCCTTCTCCATGATTTCCTTCAGCCGCTCGCGCGCGTAATTGCGGCCTTCCGGCTTCGGCGTGTCGTCCTGGTCCCGCGACCGGCCCACGACCTGCGACAACCGCTCCCGGATATCGTCTGACGCGCGCCCGTCGCGGTCTTTCGCAGTCGCGGCCCTGAGCGCCGCCAGACCGGCAGAGACACGCCCCTGCCCGGCCTCGCGCTCGATGCCGTAGGTTTCGCGCGCCAGTTCCAGCCGCTCACGCATTTCTCGGAAAGCGGCGCGAGCCTGGCGGGCGGCATGGACCACGGCCCCCCGCTCGGTGACCGGGACGTATTCCCTGCCCTGACGCTCGGCCACAGCTTTCGCGCGCCGCTCCATGGAATTGGCCGCTGACCCCAGCTTCAGCTCGGGATCGCGGTCCAGCTCCTCGGCGGTCAGCTTGTCGCCACGATCCAGCGCCGTCTCGCGCTGCTTCTCAAGCGACCGGTGATCGACGCGCTCGACCTCCCCGACACGCTCCAGCGCGCGGTTCTGCAACTCGGCCCAGAGGCCGCGCATCTGCTCGATCTCGACGCCGCCGGTCTTCGCGGAATCGAGCACGCGGGTCTTCGCAGTGAAGCCCCCTGCTTCCAGCTTGCGGGTGGAGGTCAGGACGTGGGCGTGGTGGTTGCGCTGATCGCCTTCGCGGTGGGGCGCATGGATCGCCACATCGACGGCCACGCCATAGCGGCTGACCAGTTCCTGGGCGAAGTCGCGGGTGATCTGCGACCGGGCCTCGGCGCTGATCTCAGAGGGCAGGGCCAGCTCCCATTCGCGGGCGGTGACGGAGTTGCGACGGGTCTCGCTGGCCTCGGCCTCGTTCCAGAGGCGGGACCGATCCTGCGCCCAATCCGGGGCATCCTTCGGGGTCAGGATGAAGGTCTCCTCGATGCCCTGCTTGCGGGTGTAATCGTGGACACGGCCTTCGCGCTGGCACTCGATACGCTCCCCGACACGGTAGGCCGCTGCCGCCGTGGCGGAGCGCCCGGCGCTGCGTTTGATCGTCTTCACGGAGAGGTGGTAGCTGGCCATGCGTCCTCCCCTCGCCTGTGAAGCAAACGCGCCCACGCGCCGCAGCTGATCCGTGCCGATGCCCTGACATTGGCAATCAGATCAGCCGTCTTTTCTCCGCAAGAGTGCGCCCGGAACCGGCGCGGTCCGAGGGGAAAAGACAGCCCGCTTGAGGCGAGCCAACAGCTCTCCGACGCGCGGGCTTGCCAGTGATCTGCCCCCAGATCCCCAGCCTCATGGGGGGCGGGATATGGGGACAGATCACTGGCGGTTTGCCGGGGGCAAACCCGGTTCGTGTCGGCACCGTCAGGTCTGCCGGGGTGCGCGCTCGCACCGACACGAACCTCCCGCAAGGGAGACGCCAGCGGCAGACCGGCCCCCACCGTGGGGCATCGGGCGAGACGCTGGCGCGACCTTGCGGGACGCGATCCAACCGCTGAGGTTGGGCAGGGATGGTTTGGAAGGGGCAGCGCGCCCTTCCATGTCGCGGCGGCACGCAGCGAAGGGGTTGGCCATCGGCCGGGGCTTTGCCCCAGAGAGATCGCACGCAAAGCTCGGAACCGCAGGTGGAGAGTTTGCATAAGTGCGCCCTTGTCCTTTACAGGCCTACGGGTAAGCGCTATCGCTCGATCTGACAAGACCAACTTCAACCACAAGAATGTTTGGTGGCGAGGGTAGAGATTTGGCAGAAACAGAACTTGAGCGCGCCGAGAAACGATATGCTCAGGCCAAGGCCCGGCTCCAAGCGCTGAAGAACCGGGAAAGCACCAGACAGCGCAAACTCGACACGCGGCGCAAGGTGATCTTGGGCGGTGCGCTCATGGACCTGGCGGAACGGGATTCCGGAGCTGCCGCCATACTCGACCGGCTGATCCGCAACCTGCCCCGCGAACAGGATCGCAAGGCCTTCGCTGACTGGGGGACGCCCTCCCCTGCACCGTCCAGTTCTGATCCGGAAAAGCCGTCCTGATGCGGGGCGTGATGCGCGTCTTCGGAGGGCTGTTTCAGTTCTTTGGTCGGTTGATCTTCACGCCCATCCTGCTGGGCTGGATGATCGGCGCTGTCCTCTTCGGCGCGATGATCGGGGCACTCGTCGCCACGCCCTTCGTCTTCGCCTTCTTCAACCAGCCTCCCGGCGAAAGCGCATGGCAGTGGCTGGTCTTCGGCCCGTTCATTTTTGTCGGTGGCATCTTCGGGTTCCAGTACTGGCGCATGGCCTCCGGCGCGGACGCCTTCTTCGGACTGACGGGTGACAGCCACGGCTCAGCCCGCTTCGCCAACCGCAAGGAGCTGAAGAAGCTCCAGCGGGAAGACGGCCTTCTGATCGGGCGCAACCCGCACACCGGACGGCTGCTGCGCTATGACGGTCCGGCCCATCTGATCACCCTCGCCCCGACGCGGGCCGGGAAAGGCGTCGGCACCGTGATCCCGAACCTGCTGGCGGCGGAACGCTCGGTCCTGGTCATCGACCCTAAGGGCGAGAATGCCCGGATCGCCGGGGAAGCCCGGCGGCGGTTCGGAACGGTCCATGTCCTCGATCCGTTTGAGGTCTCCGGGATGCCGTCTGCTGCCTACAACCCACTCGACCGGCTGACACCGGACAGCCTTGATCTGGGCGAAGATGTCGCTTCCCTGACAGAGGCGCTGGTCATGGACCCGCCGGGACAGGTGACGGAGGCACACTGGAACGAAGAGGCCAAGGCCATCCTCGGCGGTCTGATCATGTTCTGCGTCTGCCACGAGGACCGCGACCGCCGGTCTCTTGCCACCGTCCGGGAATATCTCACCCTGCCCCCGGAAAAGCTGCGCGCGCTGCTGGAGCTGATGCAGGACAGCGATGCGGCGGGCGGGCTGATTGCCCGCGCCGCCAACCGCTTCCTTGGCAAGGCGGATCGGGAAGCCGCCTCCGTTTTGTCGAACGCGCAGCGCCACACCCATTTCCTCGACAGCCCGCGCATTGCCAAAGTCCTGTCGCGGTCGGATTTCCATTTCTCCGATTTGCGCCACCGGATCGCTTCGGTGTTTCTGGTGTTGCCCCCGAACCGGATGGACGCCTACAGCCGCTGGCTGCGCCTTCTGGTGTCTCAGGCCCTTCAGGACATCGCACGGGACGCTGAGGCGTCCGTGAGGCCCCAGAGCGGCCTTGCAGGCGCTCAGGGGGGTACGCAGCGCCTCAAGACGCCTACGCTGTTCCTGCTGGACGAGTTCGCCGCTCTGGGCCGTCTGGAGGCCGTGGAGCGCGCCATGGGGCTGATGGCGGGCTATGGGTTGCAACTCTGGCCAATCCTGCAGGACATGAGCCAGCTCAAGGACCTCTACGGCGAACGCGCGGGGACGTTCATTGCCAATGCAGGGGTGCAACAGGTCTTCGGGGTGAATGATTTCGAGACGGCCAAGTGGCTGAGCCAGATGATGGGCCAGGAAACTGCCGGGTTTCAGACCGACAGCTTCAAGCCCGGTGACGGCCCCAGCTTCAGCAACAACATCACGGGCCGCGATCTGCTCACCCCAGATGAAATCATGCAGCTCCGCCCGGAAAACCAGCTCCTGCGCGTGCAGGGGCAAGCCACCGCCGTGGCGCAGAAGCTGCGCTACTACACCGATCCCGAGTTCAAGGGGCTGTTCGTCCCGCAGGACCAGTAATCTCAAGGACGCCTTACGATGCCAGACCAGCCCGACCTCCCTGCCCTCTCCGACGATGATCTGCGCGAAACGCTCGATCTCATGGCAACGGCTGTCGCCAGCATGTCCGACAGGATCGACGATCTGACTGCGGTGGCGGACAAGCAAATCAAGGTCGCTACGGAAGCACGGATCGCGGCCTTCGCGGCACGTGACCAGACCAATCCCAAAAAATATGGGGATCTTCTGGGCCAGACCCTCGACAGTCATCTGGGGGCAACAGCTGACGCGATGACCGAGATCGTCAGACGCCTTGGCGTTCAGACGGACAAGACCATCGGGGCCTTGGCCAAGTCGGAAGATGACAGGTCCACAGCCTATCGAACGGTGTTCGAACGGGAACAGAAAGCGGATCGCCTCAAAAGCCGTCTACCATGGTTTGGGCTGGGTGCATTGGTTTTGGCCCTGGCGCTGACGGTGACGCTTCCTCGTTTCTTGGCCAGCAACGCTTCCACATGCGCTGTCCTCGGGGCTTCCTGGACCACGACAACTACGGGTGTCGATGCCTGCGTGTTTTATCGACGATGAGTGGTCATGTGATGGGGATGATCAGCTCTGCCTGAGAACTTGAGTGTTATATATGTGTTATAGAAGGTGTTACGAGAATCGCCATCTCCGCAACACACTGATTTCGTTGTTCGATTTCACCATATTTCAGCCTACCGGTGTGTAGAGTATCGAAGAAAGGTGGGTAGACTATCGAAGAAAGGTGGGTAGACTATCGAAGAAAGGTGGGTAGACTATCGAAGAAAGGTGGGTAGACTATCGAATAATGCACGCCTCTGGTGGGCAGACTGTCGAATAATGGTGGGTAGATTATCGAATAATGGCACGACCCCGGAAAAGAACAGCTTTGCTACCGCAGCGGCACACTGAGCCGGACCTGTTTGTCTGTGACATCTTGGATGCCACGCCCAAGAGTGACCGCGCCTCTATGGAACACCCCCTGTTTTCGCTTTCGGTCAAAAAGGACCTGGCCGCGTTCGAGTACGAACAAGGCAACGTGAAGGTGAAGATCACGCCAGCGGCTGAGGAAGGCCGTGCAAATGTCTTCGATAGGGATATTCTGATTTATGTTTTGAGCCAACTCATGGCCGCGAAGAACGAAGGTCAGGAGATCGGTCGTCGTGTCCGGATTTCAGCCCATGATCTGCTGAAGGCCACAAACCGCCATACTACCGGACAGGCCTACGCAACGCTTCGACGTGCCCTCACCCGTCTTCAGTTTACGCAGATCGAGACGAACATTCATGATCATGGCTTAGGCGAATGGCGTTCGATTTCATTCATCACCGACGCGCGGATCGTCAAGGAGGACTCCACAGGACGCCTTCTCAGCGTGGAACTGGAAATGGGTGACTGGCTCGTCAAGGCAATCGAGAACAAGAATGTGCTAACACTTAACAAAGCATATTTTCAGCTTCGCAAACCTTTGGAGCGGCGCTTGTATGAGTTGGCACGAAAGCACTGCGGAAAGCAGGATGTCTGGCGGATCGGGCTAGATAAGCTGCAACACAAGACAGGCTCTACATCTACAGCAAAAGAGTTCAAACGCCTTGTAAAGGCGATCTGCAGGGCAGATGAGGCTCAGTCCCACATGCCCGATTATCGCTTCAGGCTTTTGCATGATGTACTGGAAATTACTCCAAAGCCCGAGTTCCTAGAGATTTACGGCGATAGCCCATCGTTCGCTTCAGAGGTATCGGTGCGTTTGTCTTCTGATGCCTACGATCAGGCTCGAAAGGCTGCTCCCACATGGGATGTCTATGCGCTTGAGCAGGAATGGCGGATGTGGATGAACGACCCACCACGTCACCCGGATGCCGCTTTTATAGGGTTTTGTCGGAAATGGTATGAGCGCAAGGGCAAGGCTCCATAACACTTAACAGATACCTGATATCTGTTAAGTGTTGACAGTTATTGGTTAAGGGTTAAGGGTTAGGGGAAAATGGAGGCAGGCCATGACGCAGGTTATCAGCGTAGTGCAAGAAAAGGGCGGCGCGGGAAAAACGACACTTCTGACGGCCATCGCAAGCCTGATGGTTCAGGATGGTGCAAGGGTCGCCGTGATTGACACAGACCCTCAGCGGCACTTGGAATCGTGGGCAAAAAAAGAACAGACCGATCTCGACTGGCTATACGAAGAAGATGACGAAAAGCTTCTGCCAACCGTCAAGGCATTGAAGAAGGCTGATCCGCCGTATGACGCAATCTTTGTGGATACAGCAGGCTTCAAGTCAGCAATGGCAATGCACGCCATCGCGGCCGCCAATCTCATCCTGATACCATCGAAGGCCAACGAAGCTGACGCCAAGGGAGCCAAGCGAACCTATTCACATGTTCAAAGTGTTGCTGAGACAATGGAAAAGGAGATTCCGGCCCTGGTCGTGATGATGGACGTGGATACACAAACAAACATCACGCAGGCCATTGTCGATGCCCTCGATGCCCAGAATGTGCCTCGGCTCAACGCCATGTGCGCGCATCGGACAGGATTCAAGGAAATGACCTCTACAGGGCAAGCCCCACAGGGATCGGCGCGACGGTCGGCTCAGTCGGTTCTGGCGGACTTGCAGGGCAGGGGCCTAATCAGTTTCTACAGGAGCGGGTCATGGCCAAAGTCAGCGTAAACCTCGATGATAATCTGGACGACGACAGCAGCGCCCAAAAGTTGAAAGCAATGGCGGCTCCGTTGCCAAGTATCAGCAAAGCCAAGTCTTCCGCCCTAAAAGATGCGCCGCGTGTGCAATTTTCGTTCACCAATGTGCCAAAACCGATCAAGGAAGCATTTGCTTCTGAAGCACAGAAGCGTGGCGTGACCCAAAAAGAGCTCTTGTATGAGTGCCTTCGGGCAGGAGGGATCGACATTCCGAAAGCCGCTGAGATTGATGGCAGAAGGCGATAACAGTTATCTGTTATGGCATCACTAAGATGAGGCGAGAGAGTTTTAATCATCAGGTTCTGGTTAAGCTCACTACGGTAAGTTACCGATCACAGGGACTTTGTTGCGCAAAAGGTTGACGGGATTCATCTTGTGAATCCAGCGTGATACCTTTGGGCATGAGCAACTGGACCTCGACGAAATACAAGACGACGAACTGGTCGTCCTACAACGACGCCCTGAAGCGACGTGGCTCGCTGACCATCTGGTTTGATCCATCGATGATCTGGTCTCCGCCTCCGAGCGGCAAAAGAGGCCGCCAGAAAGCTTACAGCGATGCCGCCATCCAAGTTTGCCTGACGCTGAAGGTACAGTTTGGCATGCCGTTGCGGCAGGTAACGGGCTTTGTCGAAAGCCTACTCGGTTTGGCGGGGTTGAACTGGGCGGTTCCAGATTACAGCACGCTGTGCCGCCGTCAGAAGACCCTGATGGGGGTGGATTCCGGCTGAGTGCAGAATGACACCCTAAGGCATTTTGAGGACGCGGCTTCCGTATTCACGCAGATTTCCGTTTGGATCTACGTATCGATAGAGCGTAACAGGCTTGATCCCCAACTCCTTGCAGAGATCACTAACAGACGTGTCGCGATTGGCCATGG
>NZ_LWER01000019.1:0-5422 GCF_001634775.1 Sulfitobacter sp. HI0027 | reverse complement strand
TTTATGCGGCCGCGAATGCACTGCTAATGCGCACGATAGCAGGCTCTCAGATCAAGTCCTGGGGCATGCGACTGGTGCGAACCAAAGGACGCCGCCGCGCCGTTGTCGCGGTGGCCAGAAAGCTCGCCGTCCTGCTGCATAGAATGTGGACAGATGGCACCGAGTTCCGTCCGGCACAGGTGGAGGGCACAGCATGATCTGATCCGCCACCCTCAAAAGCCGAACGGGATCGTCCCTCACCGGACGAGGTCTGTGGAAGAAGCCGAAAATGGCTGCTGCGCAACGAGAAGCGCGTCCCTTAGCAAGGCTCTCCGCTGCCAATCCGACACATGCGTGCAGCGATGCCCGACGGCATCAACCAAACTGCGAAGAGAAGCGTGACCCGGATGAGTGACAATGATCCACAAGAAAGAAGGAAAACGAGCTTGACCCAAACGCCCAATTAGAGAAGCTGCCGTTCGAACTGAGTTTCTCGAATGACCGGTTCAGCGTAAATTAGACGGGGGTATGCGGCCCCCGTAGCTTACCGACGCAATTCTGACTATGAACCGTCCCAGCAAGCGTGGACACCATCTAACAAGGCCAGGATTCTGTCCTTGTCTGTATCCGGGTATTTTAGCTGACGCAGCAAATAGCTGTACGCACACGCTGCCAGTTCGCGTTGGCCCACCATCAGTTTTTCGGACCAAGACCTGCAAGCCCGAATGAACTCCGGCATAGGGCAACCAACGAGATACATTTCGAGGTTATGCCATTGGCGGCAAGCATCAGCAGTCGGCCAGTCTGGTCCCCGTGTCGGATTGTCCTGCAATACTGCACTCAATTCCAGTGTCATCGGATCGTAGGCCGCTGCTCCGAACCCGACGTCACCGTAATCAATGACCAGTACGCCGCCCCCGGAGGACACGAGTATGTTCTCGCCGTGTAGGTCGCCATGCACAGAGCACCAGCGAGTCTGTACTTGTCGGCTCTCGAAATCTTTTGCCCAAGCGAGCCCATAATCCGCATGCAGCTTGGCGGCCCAGTCGTCTGACACCCATTGCGCTCTTATCGAAGCTATTGACCGTCGTTCCTGATTTCGGCCCTTCGACCATCCATCAAGAGCATCAGCTGTAGCGGCGACAGCTTTTGCTGCCAGCTCATCTTCCTCTGCCATAGTCTTAAACATCGATGCATCGTGTCCGCTTGCGAGTTGGTAGAAGATACCCGCCATTGCCCCCGCACCGAACTCCAGTAGCTTCATCTTCCGGGGGGTTGCAGCTCCGTCGAGCAGTACAACGTGGGCATCGTACCGCGCGTCCTCATCTTGCATTTGTGGAAGTTCGCCCAACTTGGCAACAACTTCCCGAATGGGCGCGCCTGTTTGATCGAACATCTGCAATCGAAGTGGTCTGGCACCGGATTTTCCCGCTCCAATTGGGTAGATTCTGCATGTGACTGCATGGAAATGCTTGGCGAAGATGCGAACAAGGCGATCTTCACCCGTCGACAAATTGAGTCCATTTGTCTGAAGTTCAATTTCGGACAAAGCATGGATCGCAGATACAACCCTACCAATTTTCTCTGGTGCCTGATCGATATCGATCTTTCTTAGGAATTCGACTGTATCGACCTTGGCACCCTCGCTCCAAATGTCCGAAACGTGTTTCTGGGCGAGGAGCGGCGCGATAAAATCGTCTGATGGCGACCCAGTGAGAACAAGTATTTTTGTCCCCGGCGTCACGCTCCGAACATGATGAAACACATACTTCCCGTGCTCGGAATCGAAATCGGTTGTGCCAGCAGCTGTCGGGATCTTTAAGTCGAGGATCGCCAAATCAAAGAAATCGCTTTCCAGCTTGGCTACCGCGTCATTGCGATTAGTTACAAATGTCGTGTTCACTTGGCCGCCGAACTCGGAGATGATGCGTCGAAGCTCGGCGATGTAGTCGTCGTCATCTTCGACGACCAATATACTTGCAGTCACTTGCGCCACCGTGCGGTGTAGAGTGCGCCGCCATGCTTCGCCGGCTCGAGGGTCAGAGAACCGATCATCGTCTCCACCGCCTGCCGGGCGATGGCTAAGCCGAAGCCGATGTGATCCTTTTTTGTCGAGTTTCCGATCTCGAAGGCAGTTTCGATCGGTCCGGTGATGCCGCCGCCGTGGTCCACTACCGCCAGCCAATAGTCGACGTCGGTATTACCCCAGCTGATCGTGACGTCATGAGGGCTGGGTTGCGCAGTTGCCACCTGCTGGGCTTCAATAGCGTTACGTATGCCGTTCGCGACCACCATCCTGACAAGCGAGGGGTCGCTCTTGATGAGGAACGGACGGGCGCCGATCGTCGAAATCCATTCACGGTTCTCAGGACCGTAGACATCAAGGAGTTCGTCGACGAGCGCTGACAAGTCAAATTCCTGAGGGCGTGGCACGCTGGCAGCGTTTTTCAATAGCTCAATTGCATCGAAGACCCGTGTGACCGCCTCCAGATGCTGTTTCGTCCCTGATCCATCCCAATGCTCACCAAGCTCTCGCTTAGCCGCAAGCCTAACCAGACCGATCGGCGAAGATATTTCGTGTAGGAGGAACCCGGTGATCCACTCCATCGCCTTCCCATAAATCTGCTTTCGCACCTCCCCTGATACTACATTGGCCTCATCCGCAGATGGCGCTGGTGCCTGTTCTTTGGCCAGCCGCCGGATAGTCTCCTGAAGGGCATAGTTTACGTAGGTTACAGTTTCTTCCCGCTGGGCATTCCGAATGCGAGGCAAATCGGTCCCAAGGCCAACATCACCGAGAGCACGGGCAGCTTGACCGCGCAAATGAGCGGACGTTGCCTTTAGTTTGTCCAGCGCTTCTTCCCTGGTCATGCCAAGCCTTGTGATCCATAGAAACCGGCGCGCTGCTGGAAGGCTGCCGCACCGCCTTCCATTACTGAGGTAATCGCGTGAACGACCGGAGCATCGGTCAGCGCACCATGGGTGATTGGGAAACCACGACGACCGTCGGAACCAAGCTGTAGGACAAAGTCGGCAGAGCCCAGCACGGGAATGTTCGCGTTGTGTGTTGAGAAGAGCAACTGGCCATTAACGGGGCGCGCCAAAATGGATTTGATTAAGGTGTCCGCAATAAAGGCATTGTCGATGTGGTCCTCCGGCTGATCCACTATCAGAATGCGCTCCATGTGCCGCAACACCAGAGGGAGGATAACCGTACAGCGCTGGCCGGTTGAAAGTTCGGAAATGTCCTTGTAGTCTGGTCCGTCCATTAGTGAGAACGTGACATAGTCGTCAACGGGCGAGGTCACAATGCTACCGAGGTCCGCATCTTTGAGGGCGACGACGACTTTGGCCGCCCTGTCCTTTGTTAGAGAACCCCGGGTTGCAATAAGGTCGAAATCATCATTGTCGACGGCTTCCAACAGCTCACGTGGGCTGATCCGTGGTGCCAATGCAGACACCAAGTCGTTGTACCGCAGACCACTGCCACGCAGTGATTCGGTTAGCGCGCTTGCGAAAGCATCAGCCTGGCCGCCGCGCATCACGACTATTCTAATTCGGGGGCCAAGTACTTCGTTGAGACGCATTGCAGCCTCTTTCCGCGCCTCGTATCGAGTCGACCGCATGTCCTCAAGCGCGTCCAATGCTTGATTGCGACGCGAGATGACGGCCTGAAGGTTCGCGATCCGCGACTGCCTAACAGCCATCAGCGATTCCAGATGCGCCTTTCGCTCCCGTAGCAACTGTCCTCGTCGGACGATTTCTCCAGCCCCAGTTTGAAGAGCTTCAATCTCTCGACGCAGATCTCGCGCCTGATCTTCGCATTCCAATTTCTCCGCCACTATCCCATCGGCGAGCGAAGCGGCAACGGCTTCGGCCGCGCCAAGTTCTTGCAGAGAGTAACGGATATACTCTTCGGCTTTCCCCACCCGTGCTCGCATCTCTCCAAGCGGATCGTCTCCCGCATTATCAGGCCAAGCCTCTTGGGACATTTGGCCGCTGCTGTTGATCGACGAACGCCATCGTGCGATTTCGTTTCGAAACCTTTGAATCGCTTCCGCCGCGACGCCCTTCAAGGCGATGGTACTGCTGAGCTGGCCCAGTTGGGCAGTTTTTGCACTTGTGTCAGCCGAGAGTGCCGCCAGCTGTTGCTCCTGTGGCGCGACCTGATCGATCTGTTCCAAAATCGACGGCATTTCCGCCAGTTGTTGATCCAACCGCTCGATGTCGGCGCGAATTGTTTTCGCCTCGGCGGTCGACGAACGGACCGAAGCTATGGTTTCCGTTTCCATTGATAGGGCCAAGCGCTGGTCCCCGATGAAGCCATCAAGCAAGCGCAACCGTCCACCTGCCTGTAGACCAACGGTCTCGATCTCAGTCTGTGATAGCACTATCGGTGCCGGGAATGGCCCCGAAGTACGAGGGGCAGGATCGTTGGCCGATCGCGACACTGCTATCCTGCGGCCCTCGTCTAACAGCGTCAAAGTGACCTGACCAGATCCCAGCACCGACAACGCGTGCTCACGACTACGTTTAGTGGTTTCGGGCGTGTAGCCGTCGACTCCAAGGCAGAATCGAATGAGTTCGATTAGGGTAGTTTTACCGGTGCCACGCGCGCCGATCACCACGTTAAGACCTGGTCGCAGGCAAACGTCAAATCCATTGAGGAAACCCTCCTCAATCTGAACTCGCTCAATGATCATCTTGCCCTCGCTAAATCAAATGTCCCGACCTTCGGATTAAACGCTTCAGCCCCGACGTTCCTCAAGCATATGAACCTACCCAGACGAGGTTTCATGGCAATAGGAAAAGCAAGAAAGAATAGTGCCCCCGAAAAGGCAGTACGTGTTTGTGTCAGCGTCGAGCAAGTGCCTGACCCGCAGTTATTACTTCTCGTTTCGGTATGCCGCCACTGAGTCTGAACGACCGGCTCGACAACCCGAGACGCTGCGCTCAACTCAATGCGGCTGGGAGCTATGAGCCGCGTCGCCCGAAATGCTCGGATGAGTTTTCCTTTTCACTGTGCCGTCATTGGGAATGCGGGAGACCCTTCGCCCCTTCGACAGCCACCTCGGAGCAGTGTCCCAACAGTTGGTGTAACTCCCACTGGTAGCGCGGGCTGAGCGGAGCCTTCGCATAGCGAAGCGAGGCCCGTGCGGGTCCCTTGGCGGCCATGGTTGTTCTTCGGCTAAGGTTTGGTTTGCGGACCTAACTTTGACCGAGGAGAACGACCATGACCAAGAACAGTCTATCAGATACTGCCGCGCTGCGTGCGCTTTTGTCAGAGACATCTGACAGCAACCTGCTTGCCGAGATGCTCGGTTTCGTCGCCGACCGCCTCATGGCGCTGGATGTCGACCAGCTCTGCGGTGCCAGTGCGCACGAGCGAAGCAGCGACCGCATGAACCATCGCAACGGATACCGGTCCCGAGCTTGGGAAACG
>NZ_LWER01000018.1:0-13311 GCF_001634775.1 Sulfitobacter sp. HI0027 | reverse complement strand
CACCAGATCAGCATGCATTTGCTTCACTGTCCGCCGCTCTTTGCGTGACTTCCGCGTCTGGATTAAAAGCCAGGCTGACAGCCGATCCGAATAGGGATCCAGCTTGCTTGGACGCTTGGGCGTCTTGAACTGCGGTTCCACCGCACCTTCACGCAGATACTTCTTTATCGTGTTCCGAGACAAACCCGTCCGCCGGGCAATCTCCCTGATTGGCATCTTGTCACGCAATGCCCAGCGTCGAATGACACTCAAAAATCCCATGTCGATCACTCCAAATCCCCCCAACCAAAACCGTCGGGGAAGTGTGTTCACATGGGTCAATTCTCAGTGACAATTTATGGGGCTACCGGGTCAGTTCTCAGTGACAATCAACAGGTGCGGGGCTCTGTCCAACGGTCAAGCGTAGGGCGTTAGTGATATGACCCATCCCCAGCTATATTCGTCACTCGACGTTGAAATCCCTTTGGGGAAACAGCCAAATACGGCGCCGGACGCAGAGGAGTTTATCCATTTGGTAAGCCATGATCTGCGCGGTTCCATCCGCGCGCTATTGGAACTGCCAGAATGGATTGCCGAGGATATCGAGGAGTCTGGGCTTGAGGTAAGTCCTTCGGTGCATAGTTCCATTACTTTGATGAAGCGGCATACGCAGCGTTTGGATCGGATGCTGTTCGATCTGTTGCAGTATTCCCGCGCAGGGAAGATGGCGAATATACAAGAGGTTAGTCTCCAAGAGAAATTCGATGCTGTGGTAAAGGAAATTGGGCCGACCAGTGGTTTCCGGATCGATCATGACTTTGGTTGCGGCTCATTTCTTATTGATGAAGCAGACCTTCACACGCTCCTTTCGGCATTGATCGGAAACGCGATCAAGCATCATGATAAGTTTTCAGGAAGGGTCAAGGTGGCGGCATGGCGCGAAGGGTCTGACCTAATGTTGACCGTTTCAGACGATGGGCCGGGGATTCATCCGCGATTTCACGAGCGTGTTTTCAAGCCGATGACCACGTTGCGATCCCGGGACGAGGTGGAAGGCTCCGGGCTTGGGCTGGCTTTGGTTCGAAAGATCGCCGGGAGTTATGGCGGATATGCCCGTTTGATTTCGACCGGTGCCGAACGCGGTGCGTTGGTAGAGGTGCGTTTGGAGGGAGGCAATATAGGCAGTGCAACATGAACCTCGAATGACCCTGGCAAGCGCACCAGGTTTCACCTGTCGTGATGATGCGCTGATTTGATCGCCTCATCCGATCGCGCTGGTCAAATCGAGGGGGTTTGTCATCAAGACCAAGTTAGATTGCTATGTAGAGAAGAATCAGCACTTGGCGCAGCTGGGTAGGAGGGCTAAGCGAATGGTCATGCAGCTTTTCCTTCTCTCCGCTCTCACCATGTCCGCTTTTGCGGCAAACTCCATTTTGACACGGATGGCAGTCGACGGTGGGCATATTGATCCTGCGGGCTTTGCGCTCGTTCGCGTCGCCGCAGGCGCTCTGGTTTTGGGGATCATGGTGGCGCTACGGGGCGGGCGGCTGCCGCTCTTGCGACGCAACAGGATCGGCGGCGCTGTCAGCCTTGCTGTCTATATGATTGGTTTTAGCCTCGCGTATCTAACGTTGGATGCCGGGCTCGGCGCGCTTATTCTTTTTGGTGTCGTGCAGATTACCATGTTTACCTACGCCGCGATGACCGGCGCGGCCCCCACCGCGCGGCAAATCACGGGCGCCGCCGCGGCCTTTGCCGGATTGGTGCTTGTTCTTTGGCCGGATGGGCAGGGTTCAGCAGATATCATGGGCGCTGGATTGATGGTCGCCGCGGGGATGGGCTGGGCCGCCTATACGATCATTGGTCGCACATCTGGCGATCCCTTGGCGGCGACTTCGGCGAATTTTCTGCTCTGCCTGCCTTTCATGCTTATCCTGCCCGCTTTGACAGGGTCGCATTTCAGTATGACGGGCCTGCTGTTGGGCGCGCTTTGCGGTGGGGTAACTTCCGGCCTTGGGTACGCATTGTGGTATGCGGTGCTGGCCCGGATCGACGGTGGCACGGCAGCAGTGGCGCAGCTTAGCGTGCCGATCATCGCCATTCTTGCTGGCGCGCTGCTTTTGGGTGAACCGCTGAACCTCACGCTGCTTATCGCGACGGCGTTGGTTCTGGGCGGGATTGCTTGGGCGATCAGCGCAAGATCGGCTCCAACGGATCGTAGGTAATCGCCGCCTCCGCCGGACCAAAGGCGACCGCGCCGAGACTGTCGGGCTTGTGTGGAATCTGCGCCAATTCGGATTTGGTGACCCATTGATGTCGGGTGACGATGGCTTCGTGATCCTTCCAGTCTGACGCGATCTGGGCGGGGCCGAGGATATGGCACCTGAAATAGATATCCACCTGATGAAAATCGCCGCTGGGGTCGTGGAATTCGTTGACCAGACAGGGCGCGCCGACCGAGATCGTCAGGCCCGTCTCTTCGAACACCTCGCGGCGCAGGTTGTCGGGCAGGGAGGCGCCGGCCTCTACTCCACCGCCGGGGGCGCACATCAAACCCAGTCGATTGTCGGCATAGGCATTGACCAGCAGGAGGCGGTCCTCGTGCAACAAGACAGCGCGGGCGGCTAATCGGGGGCAGGGGCGGGGCATCGGCATACTTTCGTCAGGTAACGCGCCAAGACCATTTCACAGTCCCGCCAATCAGTCTATCTGGAGGGCATGATGAAACCTCTCACCTTGCTGATCGCCGCGATTTGGCTGGCGATTCCTCTGCCTGCGGCGGCTGAAACGGCTGCGGGCCGCTGTGTTGTATTGCTGCATGGGCTGGCACGAACCGAGATGTCTTTCGCTGTTATGGAGGCCGCCTTGGCCGCCGAAGGGTACCGCGTGGTGCGCCCCGGCTATCCCTCAACCGAGGCCAATATCGCTGAGTTGACCAAGCAGACCTTGCCACAGGCGGTTGCCGCTTGTGGCACCGCGCAGATTGATTTCGTGACCCATTCTATGGGTGGTATTCTGGTGCGCAAATGGGTGGCAGAGGCTGGCGCCGACCGTGTCGGCCGCGTGGTGATGCTGGGGCCGCCCAATCACGGCAGCGAAGTGGTCGACGAATTGGTCGAGAACCCCGCCTTTGAGTGGTTGAACGGCCCGGCCGGGGCCGAGATCGGCACCGGGGATGGGGCGCTCCCGAACCAATTGCCGCCTGTGCCGTTTGAGTTGGGCGTGATTGCGGGGTCACAGTCTCTGAACCCTTATTTCTCAAGCCTTTTGCCGGGTCCGGATGACGGGAAGGTCTCGGTCGCGTCGACCCGTGTTGCGGGAATGAAAGAGCATATCGTCTTGCCCGTGACCCACACTTTCATGATGAACAACCCGCGCGTTATCGCCCAGACCATGGCGTTTTTGAAAACCGGCAGTTTTGACCGGTCGATGACCTTTATCGATGGTGTATTGAACGCGATTGGCTGCCCCGAAGGCGGGTGCCTGCCGGGGTTGGGAGGGGACGATGCCAAACCTTGACCTGATGAACGCAGAGGTTCTGCATCCCGAAGGGCTTAGCCGCGCGCCGCTGTCTTTTGCCAAAGGGGTGATTAATGACCGCCCGGTGGGGCGGAGTGTTGACCTGACTGGCTTCCAAGTGCTGCCGGGGATCGTCGATCTGCATGGCGATGCCTTCGAGCGGCATCTGGCCCCGCGTCGGGGGGCGATGAAGCAGCTTTCCGAAGGGCTGGTTGCCGCAGAGGCGGAACTGGCGGCCAACGGCATGACCACAGCTGTTTTGGCCCAATTCGTCAGTTGGGAGGGCGGCCTGCGGGGGCTGGAATTTGCCGATCAGGTCTTTAGCGGCATCCGCGACACGGCGCCGGAATTGGTCACTGATATCCGCCCGCAGTTGCGCTTTGAGACCCATATGCTCGACCTCTACGACAGTCTGCCGCAGCGTATGGCGGAGTGGGGCGTGGGCTATGTGGTGTTCAACGATCACCTGCCGCATGACCGCTTGGCAGCGGGTAAGATGCCGAAACGGCTGGTGGGGCAGGCGCTGAAGGCTGGGCGTAGCCCCGAGAGCCATTTGGCTCAAATGCAGGAGATGCACGCTCGGCGCGATGAGGTGCCAGCGGCCTTGGATCGACTGTGTGCAGAACTGGCGCAACGCGGGGTCAAAATGGGCAGCCATGATGATCAGACCGCCGAGGGGCGCGGCCTGTGGCGGGCCCGGGGTGTGACACTGGCAGAATTTCCCGAAACGCAGGAGGCCGCCGAGGCCGCGCATGGGGCGGGCGATGCGGTGATCATGGGCGCGCCCAATGTGGTGCGCGGCGGGTCGCATAACGGCAACCTGTCAGCGCTGGATCTGATCAGCATGGGGCTGTGTCACGCCTTGGCGTCAGACTATCATTACCCTTCGCCGCGCCGTGCCGCCCTGATGCTGTCGCAAAGCGGGCTGCTCGACCTTGCGGGGGCATGGGCGCTGGTCTCATCCGGGCCGGCGCAGGTGCTGGGGCTTACCGATCGTGGCACGCTGGCGCCGGGCAAACGCGCGGATATCGTTGTGTTGGACAAGACCACGGGCCGCGTCGCCGCCACTTTCGTGGCGGGGCGGGTAAGCTTCATGTCCGGCGCGGTTGCGGAGCGTTTCGTCGCCTGACCTCAGGCGCGAATGATCTGGTTCACATGGCCCATCTTGCGGCCCGGTTTCACCTCGGCCTTGCCGTAGAGATGCAGCGCTGTGTCGCGCGCGCGGGCAAGCTCTGGCACGCGGTCCATATCGTCACCGATGAGGTTGGTCATCACCACATCCGCATAGCGCTGACCATCGCCCAAGGGCCAGCCCGCGACGGCGCGGATGTGCTGCTCGAACTGGTCGATCGCGCAGCCATTCTGGGTCCAATGGCCCGAGTTATGCACCCGTGGGGCGATTTCGTTCACGATCAGCCCCTGCGGGGTGACGAAAAGCTCAACCCCCATGACGCCGACATACTCAAGCGCGTTGAGCACCCGACCGGCGAGCAAGACCGCATCGGTGCGCTGCGCGTTGCTGATCTTTGCCGGGACGGTGGTGGTGTGCAGGATGCCGTCACGGTGGACGTTCTCACCGGGATCGAAACAGGCGACTTCGCCCGTGGCGCTGCGCGCGGCGATGACGGAAATCTCGGCGCTAAAATTCACGAACCCTTCGAGCACCGAAGGCGCGCCGTTCATCTCGGCCCAAGCGGTGTCGAGGTCGGCATCGTCTTTCAGCCGCGCTTGGCCTTTGCCGTCATAGCCGAAACGGCGGGTCTTGAGGATCGCGGGCGTGCCGATCTGTGCCACGGCGGCTTTCAGGGTCGCGGCGTCAATTACATCGGCGAAAGGGGCCACCTTCAGGCCGAGGTCGCCGAGGAAGGTTTTCTCCGTCAGTCGATCTTGCGAAACCCGCAGCGCTTCGCGGCCCGGGCGGATCGGGGTGATTGCTTCGACCACGTCGAGCGCCTCGGTGGGGATGTTCTCAAACTCGAAGGTCACGATGTCACAGGCGCGGGCGAAAGCCTCCAGCGCTTTGTGGTCGTCATAGCCTGCGGTGGTCACCGCATGGGCCACATCGGCGGCGGGCGGGTTGGCGCCCGGCTCAAAGATATGGGTGCGAAAGCCAAGCCGCGCGGCGGCGACCGAGAGCATGCGCCCCAGTTGACCTCCGCCCAGAATGCCGATGGTGGCGCCGGTTTGCAGTGGCTCAGTCATGCGGCACCTCGGGGATTGAGGCGCTCAGCGCGTCGCGCCAATCGTCCAACCGCTTGGCCAGTTCCGCATCTTGCAAGGCAAGGATGCCTGCCGCCATCAAGGCCGCATTGGCTGCGCCCGCTGCACCGATGGCCATGGTCGCGACCGGAAAGCCGCGCGGCATCTGCAGGATGGAATAGAGCGAATCCACACCCGAGAGCGCCTTGGTCTGCACCGGCACGCCAATCACCGGCACGCGGGTTTTGGAGGCCATCATGCCCGGCAAATGCGCCGCACCGCCAGCGCCTGCGATAATCACTTGCAGGCCACGGTCCACCGCCGTTTTGCCATAGTCCCACAGCCGGTCTGGCGTGCGATGGGCGGACACGATGCGCGCCTCAAAGGGGATGTTAAGCTCTTCCAGCAGGGTTGCTGCTTCGCGCATGGTGGCCCAGTCGGACTGGGACCCCATGATGATGCCAACCGGGGGCGTGGTCATTGCGCAGGGCCTTCTCTTGGTGGATCAGAGCGCGCACTATACCCATCCCGGCCCATGTGGCAACGATGATTGCCGCAGGCAACAGAGTTCAAGGTTTAGGCGATGATATCGGGGGTCAGGCGGTCTTCGATCTGGGCGATGAGATCCTTGAGCCGCAGCTTGCGCTTTTTCAGCCGCTGCAGGGTCAATTGATCGCCAGTTCCTTTTTCCACAAGAGCGTGGATGGCGTCATCCAGATCGCGATGTTCCCGTCGGAAGACCTCAAGTTCAACACGCAGCACTTCATCCGTTTTCATCGACAGATCGGTAGGGGCATTCATGGGTAGGTGATTCCGTTGGGCATCTGAACCTTGAATATAAGCGCTTGAGATCATTTGGCATAGCCCTTGCGCAGGCAAGAAAGCCCCCCCATATTCAATGCAACGGGTTGCCGAATGCGGGGCCTGTGAAACACTGTCGCTTGACCTGATAAGGACGTGTCGCATGACGAAATTAACGCTTGCCTCTTACCCACATATGCTTGGGTTTGAACAATTGGAACGGGTGCTTGAACGCAGCGCCAAAGCCGGAAACGAAGGTTATCCGCCGTTCAATATCGAACAAACATCTGACTACAGCTATCGGATCACACTTGCCGTGGCTGGTTTTTCGGAACAGGATCTGTCGATAACAGTTGAGGATAGACAGCTCGTGATCCGTGGGCGTCAGTCTGACGATGGCGAAGATCGGGTGTTTTTGCACCGTGGGATCGCCGCGCGACAATTTCAGCGCTCGTTCGTTCTGGCCGATGGAGTCGATGTGGGCGAAGCCGTTATGGAGAATGGTCTGCTGCATGTCGACCTGACGCGCGCCAAGCCTGAAACGGTGGTTCAAACCATCAAGATCAAGAAGGGGTAACATCATGCAAGACGCAATCACCCACGGAAATGACCGTATGGTCTATGTCAAAACCATCGCTGTCGCCGATCTGCCGCGCGAAGTGCGCGATCAGGCCGAGGGGCTTGAGCTTCTCTATGCCGTTCACGATGCCGAAGGGCAGCAACTGGCGCTGGTCGGCGATCAGAAACTCGCTTTCTCGCTGGCGCGAGAGCATGACTACCGGCCAGTGATGGTGCATTGACGCCGCGCGGCACGACGATACGCTAAGCCCGATGCAAGGCCGCAGTCCGCTGCGGCCTTTTGTTATTGGGAGCGGGCGTATGGAATTCGATTTCGACTGGGTGGATGCTTTCACCGATCAGGTCTTTGGCGGCAATGGCTGTGCCGTGGTGCATGGCGGGGCGGTGCTGCCTGATGACCTGTGCACGGCCTATGTGCGTGAGACATCTTTGGTAGAATGCACCTTTACAGGGCCGTCCGAGATCGCAGACTTCAAAGTGAAATACTACCTCGCCAGCCGAGAGATACCCTTTGCCGGCCATCCGACCATCGCCACCGTCGCGGCCCTGCGCCATCGCGGGCTGATCGGTGAAGGGCCGCTGCGGCTGGAGACGGGCGCGGGTATCGTGGAGATAGAGGTCTGCGGTGCCCAGATCGCAATGACGCAGATCGCGCCTGTTTTCGGGGTCGAAGTGCCTGTCGATCTGGTTTCAAACGTGGGCGGTTTGGAGCCAGGCGATATCATCGGGCAGCCGCAGGTGGTCTCTACCGGGCTGCCCTTTTGCATCACGGTCTTGCGCAGCCGCGCGGCGCTGGAAGGGCTGAAACTCGATTCCCGGGCGCTGGCAGATTACAACGCCCATCTGGGGCAAGACAGCGATATGATGGAGCCTTTTTGGGTAACACTCGACGGCGCAACTTCGGCGGGCGATACCTATGCGCGGCTGCTATTGGCCCCGCCCAGCCCCGCCGAAGACCCTTTCACCGGATCGGCAACAGGCGCGATGGCAGCCTATCTCTGGGCGCGGGGGCTGATCGATAGCCCCCGATTTGTCGCCGAACAGGGGCACCTCATGGGCCGTCCGGGGCGGGCAGAGGTCGAAGTGCTGGGCCCCCGCGATGCGATCTCCGGGGTGCGCGTCGCGGGGCAGGGGTGTGTGGTAATGTCGGGCCAAGTCTTCATGCCCGAGGTGGCCTGAGCCGAAACGCAAAACGCAGCCCCGAGGGGCTGCGTTTCCATTCTACGAAGGCCGAGCGGTTTAACCCGCGATCAGCCCCATGTTTTCGAGCTTCAGCAACACCTGATGGGCACAGTTGTCGACCTCAACATTCTCGGTCTCCAGCACCAGTTCGGCGTTCTGCGGTACGTCATAGGGGTCGGAAATGCCTGTGAACTCTTTGATCTTGCCTTCGCGCGCCAGCTTGTAGAGCCCCTTGCGGTCGCGGCGCTCGCATTCTTCGATGGAAGTCGCGACATGGACCTCGACGAATGCGCCGAAGTTCTCCACATCCTCGCGCACTGCGCGACGGGTGGTGGCATAGGGCGCGATCGGCGCACAGATCGCGATGCCGCCGTTCTTGGTGATCTCGCTTGCAACATAGCCGATGCGGCGGATGTTCAGGTCGCGGTGCTCTTTCGAGAAGCCCAGTTCCGAGCTGAGGTTTTTCCGCACGATATCGCCATCCAGGAGCGTCACAGGGCGGCCGCCCATCTCCATCAGCTTGACCATCAGCGCGTTGGCGATGGTGGATTTGCCCGAGCCGGAGAACCCGGTGAAGAAGACGGTGAAACCCTGCTTCGAGCGCGGCGGCGAGGTGCGGCGCAGCTCCTTCACGACCTCGGGGAAGGAGAACCACTCAGGAATCTCCAGCCCTTCGCGCAGGCGGCGGCGCAGCTCGGTGCCCGAGATGTTCAGGATGGTAACGCTGTCTTTGTCCTCGATCTCATCCATGGCCTCATATTGAGCGCGTTCCTGCACCCAGACCATATGTTTGAAATCGACCATTTCGATGCCCATTTCCTCCTGATGCGCGCGGAACAGGTCCTGCGCGTCATAGGGGCCATAGAAATCTTCACCGGCGGAGTTCTTGCCGGGGCCAGCGTGGTCGCGGCCAACAATGAAATGGGTGCAGCCGTGGTTCTTGCGGATCAGACCGTGCCAGACGGCCTCACGCGGGCCAGCCATGCGCATGGCGAGGTTCAAGAGGCTCATCGAGGTGGTGGCGGCAGGGTATTTATCGAGCACCGCTTCATAGCAGCGCACGCGGGTGAAGTGATCCACGTCGCCGGGTTTGGTCATGCCGACGACCGGATGGATCAGCAGGTTGGCCTGCGCCTCACGGGCGGCACGGAAGGTGAGTTCCTGGTGCGCGCGGTGCAGCGGGTTGCGGGTTTGAAAGGCCACGACGCGGCGCCAGCCCAGCTTGCGGAAATAGGCGCGCAATTCGTTGGGCGTGTCGCGACGGGCGCGAAAATCATAGTGTACGGGCTGCTGGATGCCGGTCACCGGACCACCGAGATAAACGTTGCCCGCTTGGTTGTGCAGATAGTTCACCGCCGGATGCGCATCGTCATCCGCGCCAAAGACCTTCTCGGCCTCACGTGCCTTATTGGGGGTCCAACGGTCGGTGATGGTCATGGTCGCAAGGATCACGCCCTCTTGGTCGCGCAGGGCGATGTCCTGACCCAGTTCCAGCTTTTCGGCGAAGGCGTCGCTGACGTCGAGGTTGATCGGCATCGGCCAGAGGCTGCCATCCGCCAGGCGCATGTTCTCGACCACGCCGTCATAGTCTTCCTCGGACAGGAAACCTTTGAGCGGGTTGAAACCGCCGTTCATCAGAAGCTCCAGATCGCAAATCTGACGCGGGGTGAGATCAAGGCTCACCAGATTGCCGGCTTCGATCTTCAGTTTCTGCGCAGACTCGTAAGAGACATAGAGTTCGGAAATAGGGGCGAGGTTGCTGGGCATCATAACTATCACTTTTCTTCAGGGGGCAGGCGGCTTCGGTCTTGGCTGCCATAGCTGCAAAAGGCGTAAAAAGTCTATAGTTCTAGGGGGAATCGTATCGTTAAAGGCTGTTATCCCGCGATCTCGGGATGGCCTGCAATTCGGGTGTTCAAGGGCGGCGGAAACCAGAATTATCTCCGCCGCGCCTTCGGTTGACTTAAACGTCTTCCTTCACTTCGGCCCCATAGCCAAGCGGAAGGGAGGTGTCTTTGCCCTCATCATCGCCCACTTCGGCCAGAAAACGCTCAGCTTCCAGCGCGGCCATGCAGCCCATGCCAGCGCTTGTCACCGCTTGGCGATACTTGTGGTCCGTCAGATCGCCCGCGGCAAAGACGCCGGGAATAGAGGTTTCGGTGCTGTCCGGTTTGGTCACGACATAGCCGCCCATGTGGGTTTCCAACGTGTCCTTAACCAATTCATTCGAGGGCGCGTGACCGATGGCCACAAAGACACCTTTGGCCGGGATATCGGTGATTTCGCCGGTCTTAACGTGTTTAACCTTCACGCCTTCGACACCCAGCGGGCTGTCGGTGCCATAGACTTCCTCAAGCTCGTGGAACCACAGCGGCTCGATCTTGGGGTTCTTCATCAGTCGGTCGATCAGGATTTTTTCAGCGCGCAGTTCATCACGGCGGTGGATCAACGTGACCTTGGAGGCGAAGTTGGTCAGAAACAGCGCCTCTTCCACGGCGGTGTTGCCGCCGCCGATCACCACAATCTCTTGGCCCCGGTAGAAAAAGCCGTCACAGGTGGCGCAGGCCGACACGCCGAACCCTTTGAACTTTTCCTCGCTCTCCAACCCCAGCCATTTGGCCCGCGCCCCGGTGGCAAGGATCACGGCGTCGGCGACATAGGTCGTGCCGCTGTCGCCTTTGGCGTGGAACGGACGGCTTGAGAGATCGAGATCGGTGATGATGTCGCCGATGATCTCGGTGCCCATGGCCTTGGCATGGTCCTGCATGCGGATCATCAGGTCGGGGCCTTGCACCTCGCTGTCGCCGGGCCAGTTCTCGACCTCGGTGGTGGTGGTCAGCTGGCCGCCGGGCTCAATCCCTTGAACGAGGATCGGCTCCAACATGGCGCGGCTCGCGTAGACCCCGGCGGTGTAGCCCGCAGGGCCGGAGCCGATGATCAGTACCTTGGTTTTACGTGTCTCGGCCATCTGGCGCCCCCGGGCTGTCATTGATATTGCCCGCCTCATATAGCGATAGCGGGGAAGCCGTTAAACCCCCACCGTCACCACCCTGCCAATACGCTTGCGTGAGCAGGCGGCTGGTTCAGTTTGAGGGCCGAGACAAAGATTATTGCGCTTGTGTGAAACTTTATTGCGCGTACCGCGCAGGCTGCTATAAGAATCGAAAATTCACTGAGGATAATATGGCGGGTACACGACTAGATCCGATCGACCGGATGATCTTGGCCGAACTGCAATCGGATGGCCGGATGACGAATGTCGAACTGGCCAAACGTGTTGGCATCTCTGCGCCGCCCTGTTTGCGCCGGGTCCGCACCTTGGAAGAACAAGGCTACATCAAAGGCTATCATGCCGATGTAGATGCGCGCGAACTGGGCTTTGAGGTGCAGGTTTTCGCCATGGTCGGACTTGCCAGTCAGGCCGAGGCCGATCTGAGCGCTTTTGAAGAGAAATGTCGCGGTTGGCCGTTGGTGCGCGAGTGCCATATGCTCAACGGTGAGGTTGATTTCATCCTGAAATGCGTGGCGCCGGACCTGTCGAGCTTTCAAAGTTTCCTCACGGGGCAATTGCTGACGACGCCGAATGTGGAAAGCGTAAAAACGAGCCTTGTGATCCGTGGGGCCAAGGACGATCCCGGCGTACCCTTTGACGTTTTGGAAGCGCGGCTGTCGACCGCGCCCTGAATCAGTCCTTTGGGCTGTCTTCTGTGGTTTCAGGCGCGCGGGGATGGGCAAGGGGGCCGAAATCCGTCGCATGCGCGATCTGCGGAAACATCGACAGAAACCGATCCCGAAGGCTGGGCGCGGCGTCGCGCAGAGCCTGCGCACCGGGGTGAAAGGTCTCCATCTCCAACCCGCCTGCCTTGATCGCCGCATGGCGCGACAGGCAAATATGGAACAGGCGCACCGGGGTCGGCGGGGCGACCTCAATCACGTTGACCCCATCCAAAAACGCGCGAACCGGGGTCAGCAAACGGGTGCTCCCCGCCTGTGCCCGCAGGTGAGGCGGCGTGTGTAGTACCCGTGCGGCGGGCCCAAGGGTGAGGAACGAACTGGGGCGCCCCTCTCCGAAACTGTCGGGCATGATGCGGATCAGCGAAAGCCGCCGCCCGCTGTCCGCCGGGATAAAGCTGCTGGACCCGATCCAGATCAATCGCGCCGGTTCCCCCGATGAGGTGTTGATCATGTCGCCGGGCTGAAGGTCCTCAATGGCGATGTCGCCCTGCACCGTCTGGATCAGCGTCCCGCGGGCGAAGGCCGCAAAGGCGGATTCGAAAAGCGGCGCGGCGGGCGCAGTGTCTTGCCCGATATAGAGCGAACCGTCGGCGCGCAGGGCGGCAACTTCATAGCTGCGCATTGGCGCAGGCAGCGGAACTTCAAGATCGGTGGCGGCGGTCTGTGTCATGCAAAACCCCTTATCTACCCGTCGCAGCGGGGCGGAACGCGGCCCCGTTGGGCGCGGACTGACAGGTAATTCGCCATGTTCTGCCGGAATTGTCAAAATATCCGGGATATTCACAGCCCATCCCGCGCCAATTTCCGCTAAAATCGCGGTATGTTTCTTGGCCCGGCTCTTGGCTGCCATATTTGCAGGAAAACGCCCCCCGAGACGAATCAACGTCCCGAGGGGCGGTCATTTGTACCGGACGCTTTGGCGCCGGTACCGGGGGAAACTTGTCAGGCGGTCTTGCGGACCGGAGCGTTGCCAGCGCGCTTTGCGATAAAGGCAGCGCGGCGCGCGCCACGCGCCCATGGCATGACGGTGTCCGTCTTTGCGGCGGTCTCGACGACGGACTTGATGAAGCGCGGGTTCTTTTTCATGGCTCGGTTCCTCTTCGGTCATGCGGGCATCGTTGGATTCACTATCGCAGTGCAATCGGGCCGGTTTTTGACGATGGGTGAGAAACTTGCGCGAATTTGACGGCTAAGTTGGGCGCTTTGGGGCGCGTAGGCCACAATCTATAAAGTGTTTAAAATCCTACAGTTATCGCCAGATCAGGAAACAATTGATCAAACCGGATGCGATTACGTCCAGTTTAGCGACAGCAATGC
>NZ_LWER01000017.1:0-13424 GCF_001634775.1 Sulfitobacter sp. HI0027 | reverse complement strand
GTGGAGCGTTTCAGGTCGTCCATGAGCGCATTATAAACCGGGGTCAATTCGAACGCCGATTTGCCAACCCACGCCGCCAAGGTCGAGCGATCCAGATCTATCCCCTGACGGCTGTAAATCTGTGCTTGCCGGTAAAGAGGCAGGTGATCCGCGTATTTGGAGACGAGCATATGCGCCAGCGTGGCCTCGGTCGGCATGCCACCTGCGATAATGTGGGCCGGTGCGGGCACTTGGGTGACCCCACCCTCACAGGACCGGCAGGCGTATTTGGGCCGCCGGGTGACAATCACCCGGAACTGCGCCGGAATGATGTCCAAGCGTTCGCTGACATCTTCGCCAATGACATGACGTTCAGTTCCACACGCGCATGACAACTCTGGCTCAATGACAACCTCCACCCGTTCCAGATGTTTGGGCAGTGATCCGCGATTAGTTTGGCGAGGCTTTGGGGGCCGCACAGGCGCGGTGCGCGCGTCGGCGTCGATCTCGGCTTCCACCTGCGCGATGGCCGTCTCGATATCTTCGAGTTCCAGCTCATATTGGGCCGGATCGATCTTCTCGGACTTGGCCCCGAAGAGCGCCTTTTTGAAGGAAGCGACCAAGGCTTCCAGCCGCGCATTCTGATCCTGCTGCGCACGGATGATCGCCTTCAATTCGGCAATGTCATCAGGCAATTCGTCAGGTGCAGTCATGACCGATACCATAGCAAAACAAGGGCCGAATGACCCGTGCAAACGTGCCAGTGAGTCACTCCGCCGCAGCTGGGGCTGCCACCTCCAGAGGCCGCACGCGCCGCCAGTCCAAACCCGCAAACAGCGCCTCAAACTGGGCCGGTTCCAGCCGCATCACCCCGTTCTTGATCGCAGGCCATGTAAAGCTGTTATCCTCCAGCCGCTTGTACGCCATCACAAGCCCGCTGCCGTCCCAATAAAGCAACTTCAGCCGATCCGCCCGCTTAGACCGAAACACATAGACCGACCCATCAAAAGGCTTCTGACGCAGTTGGCTCTGAACCAGAGCAGCCAACCCATCGTGGCCCTTGCGGAAGTCCACCGGATCACTGGCGACAAAAATCCGCACCTTGTGGGACGGCGTGATCACGTGACCAAAGCCCGGGCGATCTCAGCGATCCGTGTCGCAGTCGCCGCCGCATCAAGACGAACGGTGACATCGCCTTTGATCACATCAATCGTGCCGGAGGATGTCGCCGCCAGAGGCTGGGCCTCGGGCGCAGGCGCTTCAATCTCGACCGGCACAAAATCCATGCCATCCAGGTTTGGCAGAACCAGCTTGCCCTGGCGCGCCAACCGCCGCCAATCCGACACGGTGCTGGGGATCAGTTCGTATCGCTTCGCCACCGCCTTGACCGTCTCGCCTTCAATCAATGTCTCAGCAACAATCCGAGCTTTCAACTCAGACGGCCAATTCCGCTTCCCGTCCGCACGACGAGGCACCATTGCCAGAAACTCGCTTGTAGCTCCCATCGAGAAACTCCCCACAAAACAAAGAAGCCTCTGAATCGCAGATCAAGCGCTAAGCTGTAAGTGTGGGAGCGGCGCACCGCATACGATGAGCTTTCTTGCTGTTCAAAAACTGCAGGACGTCGAGACGTTTTCCACGATGTTTCTGAACTACGATCTGCTTGCCCAGAAATGGGTGCGCTATGGCTATGTCTATCCCTTCGGCGAAGCACTTGCCGGTATTCTCATGGTCGCCGGTGCCTTGGTCTGGATCAGCGCGCCTGTTGCACTGTTCATCGGTACGGTCGGAGCGGCTTCAGTTTTCAAGGCCGTCTACATCGATAAGCGCGAGATCAAGTGCGCCTGCGTGGGCGGCGGTTCAAACGTGCCGCTGGGTTTCGTGTCCCTGACCGAAAACCTGATGATGATATTCATGGGCGTCTGGATGTCGGCGCGTGCGATGGGCCTCTTTTAGGCCTAACCATCCGTTTTCAAAGCGGTCACAGGGTCGCCAAGTGCAGCCCTGCTCAGCGCGTCGAGAACGGCTTCGGACGTCAGAACCTCGGACAGGATGATCCCGTCTGGCGCGTTTGGCCCGTAGACGATGTTGAACGGGATGCCAAACCTGTTGTGGCTTTCCAGATACCGGGAAATGTCAGTGCTGGGCCTAGTCCAGTCTGCCCGCATCGCAACGACATTATCACCCCGCAGTTGGTCGACCACGGGCGCACGGTCCAGCACCAGCGTCTTGTTGGCCTTGCACGTCAGGCACCAGTCTGCGGTCACGTCGACAAAGACGGTTTTTCCCTGCGACACCAGTTTCGGTATCTCGGAGCGATCGAACGCGACCCAGTCCTGGCCCACCGCTCTCGTCTGCGGCGGGATTGTCAGCGCCGTCGGCACCAGAAGGCTGAGAACAGCAACCACCACCAGCGCTGTCGGGCGCGTCAATCTGCCCGGCAAACGTATTGTTGCGAGAAGAATGAAAAGGCTCGTCATAAGCAGCACGGTCATGGCCACCCGGCCACCCGCCACCCCTATCAGTACCCAGAGCAGCCAGATCGCGGTCCCGGCCAGAAGACCGGCAAGCACCCATTTGACGACAACCATCCAACGTCCCGGCCTGGGCAACAACCGGACCAGACCAGGCGGTGTTGTCACATTAACGGTCCTGAGGTTGCTGGTTCATTGATCTGGGCGTAGGCGGTGTCGATGCAGACACAAAAGATCAGCTACAAACGCCACCGGTTTCCGCCTCAGATCATCGCTCATATTGTCTGGCTTTACGTCCGGTTCAACTTGAGCCTGCGCGAGGTCGAAGAGCTGATGCTGGAACGTGGCGTCGACGTTTCGTATGAGACAATCCGGCGCTGGAGCGTCAAGTTCGGCCCCCTGATCGCCCACGTTCTACAGCGACGGCAGCCGCGCCCCGGCGATGTCTGGCATCTGGACGAAGTCGTTGTGAAGATCGCGGGTCGGTCATACTGGCTCTGGCGCGCGGTCGACCAACACGGCTTTGTTCTTGAGGAAATTCTCCAATCGAGACGAGACAAGCGCGCCGCAAAGCGGCTTTTGGTCAAGCTGATGAAACGTTGGGGCTTCGTGCCAAAAAGGATCATTACGGACAAGCTGCGCTCCTATGGTGCCGCAAAGCGCGAGGTCGCGCCTGGCCTTGATCATTGGTCACACAAGGGACTCAATAACCGCGCAGAAAACAGCCACTTGCCCTTCCGAAAACGAGAGCGGGTGATGCAAGGCTTCCGATCGCCGGGTGGATTACAACGCTTCGTATCTATGAAGTCTGCAACCCGCAATAGTTTCTCTGTCCCAGCCCGCCGCCGCTCTGCGCTCACCATCCGCTACCATCGGCTCGAAGCATTCGAGGCGTGGAAATCCGCGGCACAGGCCGCTTGATCAACGAACAGCTTGCCAACTTGCAAATTCGGCGAGTTAACGTGACAACACCCTGCAGAGGCATTGATCATGAAGACGTTCATCGGAACCTGTTCTCTTTTCTTGGCGTTGATGTTTCCGGCTTGGGCAGTCTACGCATCCAGTGGGAAAGACCAGCAACCTTATGCCGGGGTATCCGAAACGCCCGGCCACGATCCGATCGGGAAACCCGGTGATGGCTCCTCGATCGACAGGACGATTGAAATATCCGTCAGGGAGACCGCAAGCGGCTACATGCTTTTCGAGCCGGACGCGATCCAGATTGAAAGCGGCTCGGTTGTCCGGTTTTCAATCAGCAATACGGGCGCATTGGATCACGAGTTTTTTCTCGGTTCCTTTGACGAGATCGCAAAACATCAGCAATGGATGCGCGAACATCCCGATATGCAGCATGACAGCGCCAACTTGGTTTCGATCCCAAGTGGACAAAATGCCGAGTTGATTTGGGAGTTCTCCGATGTGACCAACCTGGAGTTCGCATGCTTGATACCCGGCCACCGGGAGGCGGGCATGTGGGGCGTCATCATCGTCCACGATCACCTTGCGCCAAAAAACAAGGGTTAGACATTTTCAATGTCACTCTTGGACAGGTATCACGTGTTTGTACACAATCTATCTGCCGCGTTCGGATACGACTACAATGATGCTGCGCCAGACTGGGTTCATCCGTTCATTCATCTCATACTGGTCTTGGCGCCTGCGCTGCTGATCAGTGTTGGCTTATATCTTGCCATTCGCGGCTTTCTGAAGCTTTGGAAGCACCGCAGCACGCCTGCGTTCCACCCAGAGCCAATACGAGGGCTTGAAAAAAGTCTTTTCAACACTGTCTTGCGCTACTCCAGAAGGCAGCAGGCATTGATGATATTGGTTAGCCTCATCTCGATGCCAATTCTCTATCTGACCCTGGAACTGCCAAAACAGATCGTAAACAACGCTCTGGATTTTGGCCGTTTCCCTGTAGCCGTTTTGGGGCGAGACGTCGATCAGGTCGTTTTCCTCATGCTTCTTTGCGGTCTCTACCTTTTGGCTATCATCCTGAATGGGCTAAACAAATATGGCCTTAACGTCTTCAAAGGGTATGTCGCTGAGCGTTTTCTGCGGCGCTTCCGCCTGCTGGTCTATCGGCAATGGCGCAGCGATCCAGACTCCCGAAACCAAAGCGAGATCGTCCCTATTCTCGCACAGGAAGTCGAGCCCATAGGTGGCTTTGCGGCAGATGTCCTTACGCAGCCAATCCTGCAAGGCGGTACGCTTTTGACGATCCTGTTTTTCATGTTCGTTCAGGACCCTGTCCTGGGTGCCGCCGCACTGACCGTACTGCCAATTCAGCTCGTGCTGCTGCCCAAGCTACAACGCCGGGTCAACGCGATTTCACGCACAAGGATCAAGAAAGTCCGGCTGCTTGGCAGACAGCTCAGCGATCAGTTGCGTGAGCAGCAGGTCAATCCGACCGGGCTGATATCCGCGAGCGCAAGCTTTCGAGAGCTCGAACGCGTGCGCAGGAAGATTTTCCGCCTGAAGTTCTTCATCAAGGCGCTCAACAATTTTCTGACCGCGCTGACACCGTTCCTCTTCTACTCTCTAGGTGGATATTTCGTCATCGAAGGTCGCATTACACTCGGCGCGCTGGTGGCCGTCCTGGCAGCACACAAGGACTTCTCAGCACCGCTGAAAGAGCTCTTCACTTATTATCAGACATTGGAAGACACGCGGATCCGGTATCAGGAGATCACAACCTTTTTCACCGAATCGATTCAGCGATCGGGGACAGCTCAGGCAGACGACGGTCTGCTGGAAGAGGTCAGCCAATTCGAGCAGGCCACACTGAGACACCCGGCTTTGTCTTTGAAGTAACAGAGGGGCGATCGCAACATCATGAAGGAGTCTGATAGAATGAGATGGGCAGCGATATTTTTTGCTCTGGTTGCCATTGCTGCGGCGGGATGGTATTTCAAGCAGCAGACAGACTCCCAAACGGGCACCCGGACGAACGAGGGCATTCCGCTTCCTGCAGGTGCCCTTGCAGCTGTCAAGCTGCCAAGCAGCTTTACCGAGCAAGAGCAGATCGGCGAGCGTGCCTATGATGCGGTCTGTGCCGCCTGCCACGGCCTGAATGGACAAGGCCGGGATGGCATTGCTCCACCGCTTGTTCACAAGATCTATGAACCGAGCCACCACGGCGACATGGCGTTTGTCCTCGCGGCGCAAAATGGAGTTCGGGCGCATCATTGAAAATTCGGTAACATGCCAGCGGTTGAAGGCGTGACGCGATCAGATATTCTTGATATTGTGTCCTACATTCGCGCATTGCAGCGTGCCAACGGGGTAAATTGAGCCGTTTCGACGGACAAAAGGGTGGAATTGGTTCGCGGTCAACTACCATTCTGTTCGCCGCAACATGGCGACAACTGGTGGAGAAAATTCTCTGTATGAGTAAAGGTTATTCAGTCCGTGACAGACGGCCGATCTTATCGCTGGATTGCGCGTGATCTCGGCATCAACAAGAACACAGTCCTCGAAATCATGAAACGGCATCGCGAAAACGCCTTATGATACGATTCCGCCCTCAGCCGGACTCGACCCCTACCTGCTCGACCGTTACAGCGAGCGCAAGGAGAGCGCCGCCGACTTGTCGAAGCGGGTGAACCAGAAAGCGATCTGATCGGACGCTCCAGCGTTTTCGCACGGTCTGCGACTCAGGAAAACCTTCCGAATGTGCAGAATTCCCAGATCAATGGAACCTGTGAAACGAAAGACTAATCACGATTTTCGGGGAAGACAAAGTTACGGCAGAGCCGCGTCAAATACCACGCGGTGCCCAGAGAATTATACCCGCACCGACTAGGCAAATGGCCGCTCCGATAACATTCCATTGGTCCGGTCGGTGTCCTTCGACACCCCGTAGCCAGAGCAGTGACGATACGATGTAGATGCCACCGTAAACAACATTGGCGCGTCCAGCCTGATCGGCGGGGCTGAGGGCCAGCAACCAGGCGAAAACCATCAACGACAGCATCCCCGGCACCAGCCAGAACACACTTGTCCAGACGGAACCAGGCCCAGAAGGCAAAACATCCGGCGATTTAAGCAAGCGAGGCAATTATGAATATGTCACAGGCCCATGACATTTGTGATTGGATTGAACTTGCGTTGAAACGCCAGATTGCAGGCAGCACCGTAAACACTCATATCGAACCAGAGCACAAAGCCAAACCCGACGACGCAATCGAGTTTTGAACGGTTGGTCTCAAACTTTTACGAATGCTGCTGTGATATACATGAATGCCACGCCAGCGGTTAGGCCACCCAGTATAGAGGGTCTCAGGAACGTCTCCAGACCCAGCCGATTGCTCCGCATCACGTAGGCACCAACCTGAACCACAACCTGGAGGATCGCGCCTGCGCCGATAGCCAAAGCGAAAGCGCCCCACTGCGGCGAGAACGCGAGGCTCCCCAGCCACATCCCAATAACCGCGGGACCGCCGGCGAGAAGGGCGAGGCCCGCAAATGCCCACAATGGCGGGCGTTTCTTGAGGACGGGTGCTGCGATGCCGATGCCTTCGGTGATATTGTGCAGGGTGAAGCCCAGCACCAAAAAGGTGCCAAGGCCCGCTGATCCCGCAGCAAATGCCGCACCGATCGCCAACCCTTCGCCTAGATTATGCAATCCGATGCCAAGGGCAATGAACGTGGACAGCGCCAGTCCCGTCGGCGGACCGCCACGTTGCCCCACGGCCATCAGCAGTAAAAATGTGGCCGCTGCAACCAGGATCACCATGACCGGGCCCTGAAATAGGGCTGCTGAGTTCCCTGCGAGTTCCAGTGCCTCCTCAGCCGAGTCGACCAGCAGGAAGGACAGCAAGCCTATGGTCAGCGCCATCAGGAAATTCATGCCGCCCTGACCGACGCCGCGCAATACCGGATAGAACATCAGACCAAAGACAATCGGCACGACACCTACAAAGATGCCGATCAAAGCCTGGAATCTCAGCTGACCCGCCGTGACCTTCGGTGTCGGAACGGCCACCTCGATTTCATGTGTGAACGTCGCACCGGTTGTTGTGACGAGGGTCACAGCGTGGGCTTCGCCGAGCACCCACGGATAGGGGACATCCAGCCACACCGTGGCGCCGCGCGATATGTCTCCCGGCGGTGTTTGCGTAAACGACCAATACGCGGCATCAACCTGTACCTGGGCGACACGCATCGGGTCCGAACCGCCCGCCCGCACCAGCATCCTCAGGCCCTGATCGTTCAGGATGGTCCGCTCGAATGTCACGCCTTCAACGGGAGGGGCCCCGTTTCTGAAACTCTGGAAGGGGTCCGCAAAAACGATCCAGCCGATGGCAGCAATCAAGAGAGACAGGGGCATCAGCAGCCAGATAAGTTTTTGCGGTCCGCGACGCTCCAAAAGCGCTGGCTGATCTTCCATATTCACGCCTCCACCACGTCGAATTTCGCCATCCAGCCCAGTTCCGTAAACTCGGCCTGATGTGCGTGAAACATGTAGAGCCCTGGCTCATGTTCGGCGAAGCTGAATTCTAGTATTCCGCGTTCGCCCTGACACTGAGTGATGAGGTCAACAGTGCGCAGGGTCGGCGTCAACGTCGTGCCTTGATTGTAGTAGTCGAAAAAATTGCCATGAAGGTGAAACGAATTGATCGGATCAAACTCGACGGCATTTATCAGATAGACACGCACCGGCCGGTTCTTTTCGATCCTGATCGGGGTTTTCATATAGGCGAATGCAATTGTGTTGGCCGCGTAGAATTCATTTTCGTCATCAAAGTTAGTATCAAAGGCGTTCATCACCATCACCAGTTCCTGCCACTCCGCATTTTCGGCGGCTCCCATCAGGCGCGAACGGGCCACGTCTGCCAAGGCAGGATGCTTTTCCGGATCAGGATCAACGACAAAGGCACCGTACATCCCCTTGGCCATATGGCGTTTCAGTGGCAATGCGTGACAATGATAAAGATGGCAGCCGAACGGTTTGGCGTCAAATTCGTAGGTAAATTCCTCACCTGGGCCAATCATGCCCGGAGTTCCGTTTACGCCATCCATCCGCGCTGAATGAATGCCGTGGAAATGCATTGAATGCGGATGGGATCCCAAATTTCGGAATACGACGCGGATTCGGTCACCTTCCTTTGCACGCAGGGCTGGGCCGGGGACCCGGCCGTTGAACGTCCAGGCAGGAAAAAAGACGCCTGGAGCAATCTCAATTTCCTTGTCCTCAGCGTCGACCTGGAAGGTTCTTAGGGTACGCCCGTCTGATAAGATTTCGGTCGTACCGACATCCCAATCCGTCAGCATTGCCACCGGGTCAAAGCCGTTGGCCAGGTTGTCCACATCGCCAACGGTCATCATATTTCCATGTGTTGCCATTGTTGGGGCGGATACAGATGGTCCCTTAGCCTCCTGTGCCGCCGCTCTGTTTCCAACAGCGACGGAGCCCCCTGCGGCCGCAAGACCTGCCAAGAGAACGCCGCGCCGACTTACAGTCTCGTCCCGAGGATCTGCGGGATTCATGTTTGTCTCCAAAGAATGCTGCCGAACGCATTGTTATTGATGGATTGAGGTCGCTGGCGGGCAGCCACCGTTCTTGCGAATCATTCGCATTATGTATTACTCTAAACGCAATTGAGAATTAGTTGCAACTAGGGATCCTTCCCTGAGGAGAGTGAGTATGACATCGGACGGGCGACAGGATCAGGACCCAGCCGGATCACGTGCATGCGACATCATTGCCAGCAACGGGTTGCGCATCACCAATCAGAGGGTGGCTTTATTGAAGGTATTGCTCGAGTCTGATGATCACCCAGATGCCGTCGAACTATTCCGCCGCTTAAAAGCATCAGATGCGTCAATATCCCTAGCCATAGTTTACCGAAACCTTGCATCTTTGGAAAGTATCGGCGTGGCTGATCGGCATTACTTTGAAGGGCATGGTGCTAGATATGAAAGCGCAATTTCAGAGCACCATGACCACATTGTTGATTTGGATTCTGACGAAGTTATTGAGTTTAAATCGGAAGAAATTGAACAATTACAACAAGAAATCGCGCAAAAGCTTGGCTACGAGGTCGTTCACCATCGCCTTGAACTCTATTGTCGGAAACTGTGAGCGCGCACTATCGCAAGCGCTGGAAGGCAGGGGGCCCTTTAGCACCCGGGGGGCACCGCCCACCGGAGCCTAGAGCCCGGTGACCCGCAACAGGTGGGCAGGGGTCAAGTCAAAGGCTGAATGTCATCGGATCGAGGGACCGAACAGGGTCGCGATGGGTAAGTTCTGACTGTTGCGGCCGCCCGATCAGAACATGAAAGAAACTTCTTGAACCTCTAGCAACTGAAGCTCCTATCTTTGGCTCAACGCTTATTCTCAGAGGTTTCCCATGCCCCACGACGGTCCAGACACGCATCCGCACGGTCATCTGGATGATCGCAAAGACACAAAGGCTTGCTGCGGCCAGACGGCCGAAGTCACCGCGCAGGTGGCAGCACCTCCGCCATCCGCCGGACGCAGCTTTCGCGTCAACGGGCTGGATTGCGCCGAAGAGGTCGCGATCCTGAACAAGGTCGTCGGACCGGAAGTCGGCGGCAGCGAGCATCTGGCGTTCGACGTGATCAATGGGCGAATGACCATCCTTGAAAGCGCCAAACCGCTCAGCGACGACAAAATCATCAAGATCGTCGGCTCGACCGGCATGAGCGCGAAGATGTGGGATGCCGAAAGCGCCGAAGCGGACCAGGCGGCCCATTTTGCGCGCCAGCGTCTTTTCACGGGCCTGAGCGGTGGCTTCTGGGCTGCGGGGTTCCTCTACCATATCGTCGAGACCGGGGCCGGAGGCGCACTGAGGCTCTTCTCCGGTCATGGCGAGACGTCTATGCCTCTGGTCGAGATGGGGCTGTTCATGCTGGCGGTGGTGTTCGGAGCCTGGCTGGTCGCCCCCAAAGCATGGTCCGCCGCGCGTAGATTGTCGCCTGACATGAACCTCCTGATGATCGTTGCCGTAGCCGGTGCGATCGGGCTGGGCGAGTTTTTCGAGGCGGCGACGGTCGCCTTCTTCTTTGCTCTGTCCCTCGCTCTCGAATCCTGGAGCGTGGGGCGTGCCCGCAATGCGGTCTCGGCCCTTCTGGACCTGGCTCCGCCAACAGCGCGGGTCATCCGTGCCGACGGATCGGAGACCGACGTTCCCGCCGTCGAGGTTGCGATCGGTGATCGCTTCGTGGTGCGCGGCGGTGATCGTATCCCTCTTGATGGCGAAGTCACCGAGGGTCGTGGCGATGTCGATCAGGCTCCTATTACCGGAGAAAGTGCTCTTGTGGCAAAGGAAACTGGCGATGAGGTGTATGCCGGGACGATCAACGGTGATGGCACACTGACGGTTAGGGCCACCAAGGCCGCAGGCGATACCGTGCTCTCGAAAATCATCCGAATGGTAGGCGATGCGCATTCGCGCCGGGCCGAGGTGGAGCAATGGGTCACGAAATTCGCCCGCATCTACACGCCCATCGTGATGGCGCTGGCGGTTCTGATCGCCGTCGTGCCGCCGCTGCTGTTCGCGGGGGCGTGGAACTACTGGTTCTACAATGCCTTGGTTCTTCTGGTGATCGCCTGCCCCTGTGCGCTGGTCATCTCCACGCCGGTTTCCATCGTCGCCTCGCTCGCGGCCTCCGCGCGCAACGGCGTGCTGATCAAGGGCGGTGCCTATGTCGAGGCCCCCTCGCGTATGACCGCCCTGGCAATGGACAAGACCGGAACGATCACCATGGGCGAGCCGGAGGTCGCGGGCCTGCATCCTTTAGGCGGCACGGCCGAGCGCGACCTTCTGAGTGCCGCTGTCGCGCTGGAAGCCCGCTCTTCGCATCCTCTGGCGCGGGCCATCCTGGCGCGCGGCGAACGCGATGGGCTGAAGCAGTCGGCGGCTACCGACACCCAAACGGTGCCGGGCCGCGGCGTCGAAGGAACATGGGAGGGCCAGCCCGTCTGGCTCGGTTCGGATCGCTTTGCGACCGAGAAAGGTCTCGGTGACGCAATCCCCCGCGATCTGCTGGAGCGGATCGAGGGGGCTGGCAGCACGCTCGTGGCCGTGGGCTCCGGAAGCCGCCTGCTGGGCCTGATCGAACTGCGCGACCGCATCCGCCCGGATGCGAAGGAGGTCGTGGCACGCCTGCATGCCCAAGGCGTGAAAAAGATCATCATGCTGACTGGTGATAACGAGCGCACGGCACGCGCTGTGGCAGCAGAGGTCGGTATCGACGAGGTTCGCGCGGAGCTGCTGCCAGAGGACAAGGTGACGGCAATCGAGGAACTCGTTGCCAACTATGATGTCGTGGCAATGATTGGCGATGGCGTGAACGATGCACCTGCCATGGCGCGGGCGCATTTCGCCATCGCTATGGGTGCGGTCGGATCGGACGCCGCTATTGAGACCGCCGATATCGCGTTGATGACAGATGATATTGCCAAGGTGCCGTGGCTGATCGGGCATTCACGCCGGACCATGGGCATCATTCATCAGAATATAGGCATCGCACTGGCGACCAAGGCGCTGTTCGTCGGGCTGACGGCCTTCGGCATGGCGACAATGTGGGGTGCGATCGCTGCGGATGTCGGCGTGTCGCTGCTGGTCGTCGCCAACGCGCTCAGGCTGCTCCGGACCAAGAAAGATCGGCCGGACCCGTCCGGGGGAGAGAAAGTGGGAGAGAAGATGGCGCAGGGAGCCCTGGCGCACGGCCATTGATTGATCAGGCATACCGACACCAATATGAGTGGACATATAAAAAGATCGAGCGGACGACATGATGAAAACGACACGCCGAACGGCACTCTTGGGTGGACTGGCACTCGGCCTTGCGGGATGCGCCAGCAAGTTCCGGACCTACGACGGGCCCGCAGTCACCCGGTTGCAGATGTTCAAAAGTGACCGGAACCTGTTCCTGTTCAACAATACCTCGGTCCTGAAAGCCTACCGGATCGATCTGGGTTTTGCGGCGGTGGGGCCCAAGCAATTCGAGGGTGATGGAAAAACGCCCGAGGGAACCTATACAGTCGACCGCCGCAATCCCGACAGTCTGTTCCATCTCTCCATCGGCATCTCCTATCCGAACGAGGCCGATATCGCCTATGCCGCTGCACAGGGACGTGAGCCGGGCGGCGACATTTTCATCCATGGCGGGCCACGACCCGGTATCGACGCGATCAAACCAGACTGGACGGCGGGTTGCATCGCGGTGTCGGACCGCGAGATTGAGGATATCTACGCGATGGTGCGGGACGGGACGCCAATCGACATATTCGCATAGCATCGTACCGGCCTTGGCTGGCGGTTCATAGAACCCGTGCGAGAAAGAAAGAGGATCTTGGAGTTTTCTAGAACTCGACGGCTCTGAGTACCTCTAGACAAGCTTTTACTTTTCAATTACTTAGCTGCTCATAATAGCGTGCCGGGTGAAACATCTCCATCACATCCCCAGCAAATCCAAAAGCTAATCCAATATACAGGAATGACAAATGAACCGTCCCTATCTGCTTTTTATCCTAGCATCCACGGCATTGGTTTCATGTACCGCTGTTGGCCCTGACTATACGCCACCTAAGACACCATTAGAAACGTCGTTCATTGGCGGTGGCGGGGCTCTCGAAGAGGTCGCGCGCGATGAATGGTGGAAACGGCTAAATGACCGGCAAATGAACCGGCTAGTAGACCGCGGCCTTACACAAAACATCGATATTGCAACGGCTTTACAACGTATCAAAGCCGCAAATACAGACCTGAGGCAGACAGGTACCGCTGGCCAATTCTCAGGTGGACTGGATGCACAGGCGCAAAGAAACAATGGTAACCCAATATCAGGTGATCCCTCTGAAAGTGCGACGTTCGGGGCGAATTACATCCTCGATATTTTTGGTGGTGTTCGCCGTGACGCGCAGCGCGCGGCAGCGGGTGTAGAAGCAGCCAAGTTTGATGCTGGCACTGTCCGGCTTGCTCTGGTTTCCGGTGTTGT
>NZ_LWER01000016.1:0-20023 GCF_001634775.1 Sulfitobacter sp. HI0027 | reverse complement strand
GTTCATGCGGTCGCTGCTTCGCTCGTGCGCACTGGCACCGCAGAGCTGGTCGACATCCAGCGCCATGAGGCGGTCGGCGACGAAACCGAGCATCTCGGCAAGCAGGTTGCTGTCAGATGTCTCTGACAAAAGCGCACGCAGCGCGGCAGTATCTGATAGACTGTTCTTGGTCATGGTCGTTCTCCTCGGTCAAAGTTAGGTCCGCAAACCAAACCTTAGCCGAAGAACAACCATGGCCGCCAAGGGACCCGCACGGGCCTCGCTTCGCTATGCGAAGGCTCCGCTCAGCCCGCGCTACCAGTGGGAGTTACACCAACTGTTGGGACACTGCTGCGCCGCAAGGGGCTGTTCTTCCGCCACGATTTCGGCGCGTTGCTTCAGGCCACCACGAAAGAGAAATACGAGGCAATTTTCAAAGCCGTGGGCGGCCCGTTCATGACGCCTAACACAGGCCAGCGGCTTGCCGGTCTGCCGGTCACGACCGGCCCCGACGACGACAAGCTGAACCCTGCGCCGAACATGACGCGCACCGAAGAGAAGGACGACGACGCATGAAAGGGAAAACGGCAGGCGCATTTCTACAGTCGAATTTGATGGCGCTCAGCACCACAGCAGGAGGCGCATTGCTGGCGATGGATGTGCCGGCAGCGGCGCAAGAGCCGTCAGCGACGATTACGATTGAGCGCGGTCAGCGGTTTGCGGTGCAGCGCGGTCTGGCCGTGGTGCCAGTGCGCGGGCTTCTGACGCCGAACATGCTCGCCTTTGAGCGATACATGGGCTGGGCCACCTATGACGGGATCGAAGAGACGATGGACGAGCTTGCGGCGGATACGGAAGTTTCCGGCGTGGTTCTCGACATGGACAGTCCCGGCGGCATGGTGCGGGGCATTCAGGCGGCATCGGATGCCATTGCCCGCTGCGCTGCAATCAAGCCGGTGCATGTGTTGGTCAACCCGCTGGCAGCGTCTGCTGCTTACTGGTTAGCGGCACAAGCGACGGAAATCGCCATGACCGCAGGGGCCGAATGTGGATCGATCGGGGTGCGCCTCATGGCATCTTCGCCAGTCGAGCCTGATAACTGGGGTGATCAGTGGTTCGAGCTTTCATCGAGCAAGGCGCGCGCCAAGAACCCGGATGCCGCGAGCGAAGCGGGCATGGCAGAACTGCGCCGCAGCTTGGACGCCTCGGAGGCTGAATTTCACGCCGCAGTCGCGGCGGGGCGCGGGATTGATCCGGGCGCGCTTGCAGCGCGGCTGTCTGTGACTGAAGATCCTCAAGACGGCGGCGCAGTGTTCGGCGCGGCTGAAGCGATCGCGCGCGGTCTGGCGGATCGGCAAGAGACGCGAGCGCAGTTCTATGCCCGCGTGTCGGAAGCCTACGCCCCTAGCGTACGACCGTCCAACGCGCGGGCCTACGCCGCCAAGGCGCAGGCCGCGCAGGCCACAGCCCTTACCTGATATCCCTTAAAACGGATTGTCTTGCCTGCCGTTCGGCGGGCTTTTTGTGCTGCGGTTGCGGCATTTTTTGCATGGAGAAACGCAAATGAAAGATATCAACGATTACCGCCGCGACCGCACCAGCGCGGCAGCGGCCATGACTGCCGCGTCTGAGCTTATCGGCACAACCGAGGCGTCGGGCGCGGCGCAAGACGATGACGCAATGGTCGCCGCAATTGCGGCCTTTGAAACGGCCCAAGCAGATTTTGCGGCGGCTGATGCCAGTGTGAAACGGCTGGAAGCTGTCGAGGCGGCTGCGGCTGCCTCAGCGCAGTCCGAAACCTCGCAATCCTCACCCGTCCTCGGTGCGCCTGCGCGTGCTGCCGATCCCGCAGCCAAAGGCGTCGATTTTGGATTGATGGTACAGGCGCTGGCAAACGCCAAAGGTAGCAAGGACGGCGCGATTGCGCGTCTTGACCGTGACGGGCATTCGGGCATTTCCGCAGCGCTTTCGGGCGCAACCGACAGCGCGGGCGGTGTGACGATCCCGCGTGCGCAGGCCGATGACATAATCGAGTTGCTGAAACCGCGCGTCGCGGTAATGCGGGCAGGGGCCCGCACGGTGGACATGCCCGCCGGTGAAATCCGCAACGCGCGGCAGGCATCGAGCGCGACCGCCCACTACGTCGCCGAAAACGAAGCCGTGCCCGCAAGCGAACCGACATTCGAGCCGGTGAACCAGAACTTTAAAACGCTGCGGTCGCTGGTCCCGGTTGGCAACGCCCTGCTGCGTCACTCTTCGCCCGCCTTGGGGGCGCTGGTGCGGGATGATATGCTGGACGTGATGGGGCTGCGCAAAGACCTTGCTTTCCTGCGCGGCGACGGTTCGTCGGAGACCCCGAAAGGCATGGGCAGTTGGGCGCTGGCCGGGCATACGCAAACAGCCGTGGGCAAAACCGCCGCCGTTGTCGATGCTGCGCTGCGCCGCATGGTGTCGAAGGTCGAGGACGCCGACACGCCGATGACAAATGGCGGCTGGATCATGCGCTCCTCCGCGAAGAACTTCCTTGCCAGTCTGCGGGACGCGAACAGTGGTGCGCCGCTCTACCCATCCATTGAGCGCAATGGCGAGCTGCTGGGCTATCCGATCTACACCACGTCGCAGCTGCCCGACAACTTGGGCGTCGGCGGTGATGAAACGGAGCTGTTCTTTGCTGATTTCAACGAAATGCTTGTCGGTGACAGCATGTCGCTGACCTTGGCGTCTTCGTCGGAGGCCGCATACGTGAACAACTCAGGCGACACTGTGTCAGCGTTCCAAAACGACCTGACCCTGATGCGCGCGATCGAGGAACACGACTTCGTGCCGCGTCATGACGTTGCAATTTCCAAGCTGACCGGCGCGGGCTGGGGTCTCTGATCCCGAGCCTCTGACAGTGTGAAATACGGCGGTCGCGGATGATCTGCGCCCGCATCTTCTGCAAATTCAACCCTGAGAGGGTCCAAACATGTCGAAAGTTATTCTGGAATTTACGCGGGGTCACGGTCGCTACGTCAAAGGCGACATTGCCGGGTTCGAGCCTGCGCAGGCTGTGCGTCTGCGGCCGGTGACAAAGCCCTACGATGCTGATGCCAAGAAACAGGTTTCCAAGGCCGATGAATTGGCTGACCGCGAAGCGCTGCTTGCCGCACGCGAACTTGAGTTTGAGCAGCGACTGAAAACGGCAGGCGTGTCGCCCACGCCTGATACCGTTCCCGGTGTACCCCCGGCGCAAGGCAATCCAGCTGTCGTGACCGCCGAGGGCGATGGCGAAGAAGCCGGAGCATCCAACTCAGAAAGTGACGGCAAAGATGGCGGCGAACCGCCCGCGCAGGGCAAGAAGGCCACCAAGTAAACGCGATCTGAGAAAGGCGGTGCGCGATGGAGATAATGGATGAAATCGCGCCCGCTGTGACGGTCGAAGATTTCCTTGCGGCGACACATATGCCGGAAGGAGACGCGGCGGATCGGTTTGCGATCGAAATGGCGCTGAGTGCGGCAGAGGCGATGGTAACCACGGCAACCGGAAGGCCGTTGTCGGAACGTTTATGCCGGTTCGAATTGCCCGCTGGATGGGCCACATGGTCGGTGCCGGTTCTCCCGGTATCCAGCGTGGAAATGGTCGAGGCGCAGAACATTCTAGGGGCATGGGTTGAATTGGGCGCGGTGGCGGTTCTTAGGGACGCTTACAGTGCGCCAGTTGTCGAGCTGGTGCCGGTCACGGCGTCCCGGCTTCGTATTACGGTTAAGGCGGGATATGCAGAGAACCCGCTGCCGCAGCTGCGGCAGGCAGTCATCCTGCTAGCGAAAGAGTGGTTCGAAGCAGGTATCGCGGTCGAGGATCAAGGCAAGCTTGAACTAAGTTTCGGGGCGCTGCGGCTGATCAAGCAAGTGCGCTATCGACCGGCGGCGCAGTTCGGGTGGGTGGGCTGATGGCCCGCAAGCTGCTCGATCGGCGTGTTTCCGTGCGCAGGCCGCCATCCGGTAAGGATGGTTGGGGGCAGTCGATCCCGGTGCCGGATAACGCAACCGAGTGGCCTGAAGTGGCGGCGCTTTGGTCGGCGTTCACCCCGGTCAGCGATGGTGAAAAGTGGCGTGCCGGAACAGTTAGCGGCGTATCGGTCGGCTGGTTCGTGATCAGTGCCCGCGCGTCGGTCCAATCGACGGACGTTCTGATTTTTGACGGGCAAGTCTGGAAGATCGACGGGGTGAAGCCTGCGGGCCGCGCCTATCAGGAAATCACGGCGACGGCGAAAGGGGCGGCGGCATGAGCGTGTCTATGAAGTTTAGCGGCGGCAGGGATATGGAAAAGGCGCTTGCCAAGCTGGCGGCGGGCACGGCGAAGGGCGTCCAGCGGCGGGCGATGAAAAAGGTTTTGAAGCCTGTCGCGGAGCAAGCTGGCGCGTCGCCGTTCGAGGTGGAAGTGACAAGTAAGCTTACGAGACGGGAGGCCGGTGGTGTGCGGGCGGATCGTGCCCGCGATGTAGTGACGATGTACGTTGGGCCAGTCGATAATGGCGGCAAGGGCGCGCCGCATGCGCAACTTATCGAGTTCGGCACAGTGATGCGGCACCATGCGTCGGGTAAGGCGGTGGGGGCGGTGATGGCCGATCCCTTCATGCGGCCCGCGTGGGATGCGCATGCGCCGAACATGCTCGAAGAGCTGGGACGGCTGACCTGGTCAGAGATTGAAAAGACGTTGGCGCGCAATGCCCGAAGGGCGGCGCGTTGATGGATTTGCATCTTGTCTCACTGCTGTCTGCTCAAGGCTACGATGTAGCATGGCTGGTCGGCGCGCAGGATGCGCCGTTACCCTATATTCGCCTGCAACGGGTGAGTGGGTCGGACGGATTAACGCTCGACGGGCCGACCGGATCAAGCGAAGGCCGCGTGCAGATTGATTGCTACGGACGCAGCTTTGGTGAAGTCAAAAGCATGGAGGCCGCAGTGCGCGGGCTTCTGTCAGGTTATCGCGGCGGTCCGATCACATCGGCCCGTCTGCAATCAATTCGCGATCTTGCCGATGCGGCAGGGGGCGATGTGATCCAGCGCATCTCGTTGGATTTCTGGGTGCGCTGGCACCACTAACGCCGGAAATCGGCACATCTGAAAATGGAGTACACGGCATGGACTTGACGGTTCCTGTATATGGTTCGGTGGTCGAATGGTCGCCGACCGGACAAGAAGACTGGACGCGCATCCCCAAAGCGAAAAACGTGGTCATTCCGGAGGTCACTAAAGACTTTCGCGACGTGACCACGCTGGACAGCCCCGGCGGGTTCCGTGAGTGGGCCAAGGGTCTGAAAGACGGTGGCGAGCTGACGCTGGAAACCATCTATTCGGCGGCGGGCTACGAAACGGCCGCAGAGATGGAGGCTTTGCCGAACGGGGCTTTCTTCCGCGTCACACTGCCCGCTCAGACCGGCCAGTTGGCGGGCGATCAGTTTGCATGGAAGGGTCATGTAACGCCCACTATCCCGTCTGAAACGGTCGACGGTGATATCATGCTGAACCTTGGCATTCGCACCACGGGCGATGTCGCCTGGACGAAAGGGGAGGTTGCTCCATGATTTCTTCGCGCTCTATCGCGTTGGCGTCAGGCAACACTGCTGTCCTGCGCCTCACAACCGCCGCGCAGGTCCGCGTCGAGCGTCATTTCGGCATGCCTTTGTTCGAAGCGCTTGACGCCGAGAAGCATCAGATGAGCGTCGAGAAAATCGCCGTTATTCTGGGCGCTGCTGCGAATGATGGCAAAGGTTGCAGCGAAGATGAAGCGTTCGAGCTGGTCGATGACATGGGCGGCGCGCAAGCTGCGGGTCAGCACCTTGGCGCTGTGCTGGAAGCGGCGTTCCCCCAAGCCGACACGGATGCGCCCAAAGGATCGGGCGCGCCGTCGGGAAAGGTCAAGAAGCCAGCGGCGTAGACTGGGAGGCCCATGTGCGCGAGTGGGTGCGCTTGGGCCTTTCATACGACGATTTTTGGCGCATGACGTTGCGCGAATGCGATCTGATCCTGACCGCAACGCTGGCGCGGGAAAAGGCGGACATCAGGTCAAAGCGGGTGCTGCAGCAAGAACTGGCGCACTTAATTCACTTCGCCGTTAACGATCCAAAGCACATGCCCGACTTCACCAAGGATAAGGGCGAACCCGCTGCTGAAGTTATGAGTGAGCGCGAGGCCGATGCGCGCCTGCGGTCGTTCTTCATCGGTGCCGCTATCCATTCCAAAAAAGGATGATCCTATGTCTGCTGTGATCGGCGCGCTGCGCGGTGTCCTGTCTCTCAATTCTGCGGCTTTTGAGAAGGGCGCGAAGCGCGCCGAGGCCAGCATGAACAGCATGCAGCGGCGCATGGCGGCAACATCGGCCAAGATGACGAAGATGGGCAAGCGCCTGTCGGTGGGCATCACTGCGCCGATGGTCGCCATCGGCACTGTCACGGTGAAGCGCAGCCTTGAAGCCATCGACGCGCAGGCCAAGCTGGCCCAATCGCTGGGCACGACCGTCAAGAGCATGCAGGTACTTGAGCGCGCGGGCGAGTTGGCCGGTGTCTCGATGGGCGAAATCTCGACAATCGCCGAGGCCATGACTTTGCGTCTCGGTAAGGCGGCGACGGGGGCGGGGCCCGCAGCGAAAGCGTTAAAGCGCTTGGGGCTGTCGGCGGAAGACTTGGGCAAGCTGCCGCTCGATGAGCGTATTTTGGCGATCAACGGCGCGATCGAAGAAATGGTGCCAGCGGCAGAGCGCGCGGCGGTGGCTGGGGACCTGTTCGGGCGCACCGGTGCCATCGCGATCGGGCGGCTCGATACGGCGACCCTGCGCACGGCTGCGGATGATGTGGATCGGTTCGGCATTGCGCTGTCCGAAGCGCAGGCGGATGGGATCGAAGAGGCAAACGACGCGTTGTCGCGGTTGGCGCTGATCGGTAAGGGGCTGGGCAACCAGTTGACCGCATCGCTGGCGCCTGTGCTGAAGGATTTGGCCGACCGCGCCGCTGGTCTGTCAGACTGGTTCAACGGGCTATCAGACAGCACGCAGCGCTTTGTTAGCGTAGGCGCGTTGATTGCGGGCGTTGCAGGTCCTGCGGCTATGGCCTTGGGTATGATCACAATGGCTTTGATCCCACTGGCGACGCCGCTTGGGGCGGTGGTGATCGGCCTTGGCGCTCTGGCGGCGGGTGCTGCCTATGTGGCCTACCGCTGGGATGATCTGGTGGCCCGATTTCCGATGCTTAGTTCCGTGTCGGCAGGCTTGGGCTCAGTGTGGGAAGCCGTGAAACGTGGCTGGGAACTTTCCTGGACCGGCATTTCGAGAGCCTGGGATGTACTTGGCGAAAACTTTGAGCTTGGCATAGGTGCAATCAAAGCGCTGATTGACGGCGATTTCGCGCTGGCCGCACAATCCATGCAAACCATGGCGTCCAATACCGCGACATTCCTGTCGGATGCCTTCGGAGGTTTGTGGGAGCTGGTTCAGCCGGAACTAATTCAGTTCGCCTTAGACGCGAAGGCATGGGCCGAAGGGTTGCCGCAAAAGATCGCCGACGGCTTGGCCTCATTGGGTGAAAAGGTTTCGCAGCGATTTACCGAGTTGTCGCCCGTAGTTTCTGCTGCGCTGGCTGATTTGCGCGCCCAAGCTGCGATCAAGACGGCTGAAATTGCTGCATCCATCGGTGACGGTCTGGCGACGCTAGGCGAGGCCGCGGCGCAGGCAATAAAGGACATGGGTGCGCGCATGTGGGCTGAAATGAAAGCCATCGCTGCGAATGCTTTTGCCGAGGCCAAGAATATTGGCGGTTACGTAGTCGACGGGATCAAGGCAGGGATTGATGAGAAGTGGCAATCGCTGAAAGCGAAGGTCTCTTCCGTTGGTAGTTCGATTTCAGACGGATTTAAGAAAATCCTGCGCACGCGATCGCCTTCGAAGGTCACAACCGAAATCGGTGGGTTCGTGGTCGATGGTTTGATCGTGGGCATGGCAAGCGGGCAAGCAGGACTAGCAAAGACGGCGGCAGATGTAGCGGGCACGGTTACGTCTGTTTTTGACACGATGGTCAGCGACGTTTCGCGCTCGGTCGGGGACTTTTTTGCTGGGCTGGGTGGTGGTGTGAGCGGCGCGATTGCCAGTATCAAGTCGGCCCTGCAACGCGGGTTGAGCTCCGTAATCTCTGGCAGTCTGAGCGGTGGCCTGTCCAGCGTGTTGGGGCTTGGCGGTGGTGTCCCGGCCGTGGTCGGCCCGCAGGTGGGTGACGGCGGTTTGCTGGGTAGTGCTGGGTCGTTATTGTCCGGTGGGCCGCTGGCGGGCTTATTGGGCAGCTTTGGCGAGGCTGGTTCAATCTTTGGGCTTGGCGGTCTGGGCGGCGGGTCCGGTTTTCTGGGTGGGCTGGGCAGCGCGATTTCTGGCGGTATCGGTAACATCTTTAATATCACGGGCAATATCGCGGCGGCTGGCGGCGGTCTCGCCGCCTCCATCGGCGCGGTCGTGCCAATTCTGGGTATCGCGGCGGCGGCGTTTTCGTTCTTCCGCAAAAAGGTGAAGCTTCTGGACAGCGGCCTGCGGGTCACGGTCGACGGCATGTCGACGCTGGTAGAGACGTTCAGCAAGAAAGAAACATCCCGCTTTTTTGGTCTTTCCAAGAAGGTGCGCGAAACGTTCACGGCGGCGGCGGACGCAGTGGCGGCGCCTTTGCGCAACGTTGTGTCGGGAATTCAGCAAGGTGTTCTGGGGGCAGCGCTTGCTCTGGGCGTGGGCAGTTCTGCCTTTGCCGATTTCGCTTATGAAATGAAGGTGTCGACAAAGGGACTTTCGGATAGCGAGGCGCAAGCGGCGGTTGAAGACGCGCTTGAAAGTCTGGGCGATGCGTTCGCCGGGATGGTGCCTGGACTCGAAGACGCGGCGCAGGCTGGCGAGGGCGCGCTTGATACCTTAAACCGGATATCGGGCCATCTGACAGCGGTGAATAGTGTAATGGATACGCTCGCGCACCGGTTGTTTGATGTGTCTGTTGCAGGCGGAGCTGTGGCATCAGAGATGGTCACAGCATTTGGCGGCTTGGACGCGTTTAGCTCGGCCACCTCTGCTTATTTCGCTGGTTTCTATACTCAGCAAGAACGGTTCGATACTGCCGTACGCCAGCTTGAAGGCCGGTTCGAGGAGCTGAATGTGGCGATGCCCCAAACGCGGGCGCAGTTCAGAGCCATGATCGAAGGTCTGGACACAACAACCGAGTACGGGCGGCAGATGTATGCTGCGCTCATGTTGATGTCGGGCGCTTTGAACGAGGTGCTGCCCGCTATCGCGAGTTTTTCCGTCGGTGTCGCTGAAATGGTCGGCTCCATTACGACTGAAATCGACGCAATGATCGGCACCACGTCCGAAGCAATGCGTGCCAATGAGCAGGCCGCGTCTCTTTGGTACCGCACGGCCAGCACTTTGCGCGATTTCATTGCCGACATGCGGGGAACGGCGGGGGCACTTGTGTCCGGTCAGCAGGCGCGCGCGTTTTCCGAAATGCGGTTCCAGACATTGCTGTCGTCGGCATTGGCCGGGGATAATCAAGCGGCAACTGAATTAACGACAGCGGCTCGCAATTTGCTCTCAAACACGATGGCTACCGCCCGCACTGCCCTTGAACAGGCAAGGACAGAGGCGCGGGTGCTCTCTGACCTACAGCTTACGGCGGGTGTCTCTGATATCGAGGGGGCGCGGCATGACGTTATCGCGGGCCTTCTGGGCAATCAGGTCACTCTGCTCGAAGAGGTGCGCGCGGCCATCAACAGCGGCAATCCGCTGGAGCCTGCGGTTATCGAAGGTTTGAACGCGCAGCTGGGATCTTTGCAAGGCGCAATCGCTGCAGCGGAAATGATCAATTATCAGTTTCTGAAGGAGCGTCTTTCGGTCTCAGTCGATCTTATCGCGGATGCAGACATTCCTGCGAGCCTGCGCACGATGCTGGACAACGCCGCGACAGGCATCACGGCCAATATCGACTATATTGCCCGCACGGCGAGCCTTATGCCTGACCTACGTTGGTTGGCTCTGACTGCGGCTTCTGAGCACATAAAAACGATCGATTACGTTCTCGGCGATGATATTTCCGCAAGCAACCGCTGGATTGCGACCACTACAGTTTCATCCCTGTCCAAGACCCTGAACCTGACCATTGGAAAGCAACTGACCAGCGATCAATTGCGCATTGCTCTGGCCGGTTCGTCAGAAATGTCGCGCGTGGTCAACGTCAGTCTTTCGTCGGACGCTTCAAATGAGGCGATCCGCTTGGCTTTGGGCAATATCAACCGCTATCAGGTGATCGTCGCGGCGGCCATGCAGTCCAACCTATCTGGCGAGGTGCAGCGGCTTGTTATCGCTCAGCAGGGCGACTACGCAGCGATCATTGGGGCTGCAATTTCTGCAGACATGACAGACACCTATCGTCGCATTCTGTTAGAGCGGCAAGGTACATATATCGCCCGCATTGGGGCCGTCCTCGAAACAGCCATGCCTGACGCGCATCGCCTGTTGCTGCTTAATGCCAACACTTCCGCAACGCGGGCGATTACGATCCTGATGGGTTATGGGCAACACCTGACCCATAGTGAGCGCGCGCTTCTTATTCGGGAAAGTGATCGGATCACACGCACCATCGACGCGGCGGTCGATTTCAGCCGCTTTTCAGGCCGAGATTGGACGCTGTTCAGCTTGGGGAACTCGCAAGTTTCGAAGACCGTGCGCGGCGATGTGGGGTTGGTCAATTTTAACGGCAATAAATGGGCGCTGTTGCACCAGTCCACCGAGGCCGTGGATAAGCTGGTGCGAGGTTCAATCGACCTTTCGGGTCTTACCGGAACACAGGCGGGATTTCTTCGCACAATCACGGGGACCAGTACAGGTCGCATAACCCTTGGCGGCTCTTTCGAGTTTGATCCATCCACGGGTTTCTCAACATGGTTTGCTTCGACAACGCGGAGCAACATAACCAACCCGATCACGGCGCTTCGCGAGGGCATGGCGGGGCTGCGTGGAAGCCTTGGCGAATTGGCACAGCTTATGCGTGATGAGGCCCGAGAGCGTGCAGAAGAAGCGGCAAGAACAGCTCGGATCGGGCAGATCACTGCGCAAGTCGTCAACAGTACTTGGGGTAGCGACGCTCAAAACCGCTCGTCCGGTGTTATCGAACGCATCCGTCAACTAGAGCGTGATACCGGCGTGACTCTGATGCAAGGTGATAGCGCGGCACAGCTTGGCCTGAACGCGCAAGGCGGCATCAACTACAACGCATCGCATGTCGATTACGGTCGCGGGGCGGATATCGCTGAGTTCCGCCGCCGGTTCTGGGCTGATGGTGGGCTTGAGGATCAGATCGGATCGGCGAACCAGAACATCCTTAACCGGAATAACTGGTTGGCGGGGCTACGTCGGCAGGTTGTTGATCTGGGCGGCATCCCGGCGTTCGCGACCGGTGGTCTGCACAGGGGCGGCCTGCGCATTGTTGGCGAAAACGGACCTGAGCTTGAAGCGACAGGCAGGTCGCGAATTTACAATGCTGATACGACCAAGCGGATGCTGGGTGGCAATAGCGAAGAGGTCGTTAAGGAGCTTCGGGCCCTTCGAAAGGAGGTTGCCGAGCTAAAGGCGCAAGAGCGCGATCAGAACAGCAAGCTGATCGTGGAAAGCGCTAAAAACCGCGCAGCCAACGAGCGCCGGAATTACGAGGAATACGACCGGCCTACGAGCCAAGGAGCCACAGTATGACGCTTAAGGTTATCGACCCGGTTACTGTCGCAAATGCAAATTTGGTGAGCCACAATTTGTCAGACCCGAACGCGGAATGGGCGGCAGGCACGACTTTCGCAAGTGGCGCGGTCGTCAAAGTCTCCGCTGATAAGCGCCTGTACGAAAGCGTCATCGCCAATAACTCCGGCAATATCCCGTCAGAGACGATCGGCACAGCATGGATAGACCGGGGCGCGATGCTGCCGTGGCGCGCGTTTGATGGTGGCCCTTCCAGCATCGTTACGCGCACTGGTCAGATTGATGTTCGATTTTCACTCTCCGCTTTGTTGCGGGGGGTTGCGCTGATCAACGTATCCGCCAGCCAAGCGCGAGTGACGGTCTATAGCGGATCAGATGTAACTTATGACAAGACGCTCAACTCGGCAGATACTAGCGAGATCGTAGACTACGTGACCTTGTTCACAATGCCGCTCGAAGTTGTTGATCTTGGTATCATTGATGACATCGCAGCGGGGCCGGGAAACGAGGTTCGGGTTCGGGTCGGGCAAGCCGGCGAAACGGTTTCCGTGGGTGAAATTATTTTCGGCGACGTGCGTGAGTTCGGTATTGCCGTGTCCGGTCTATCAAGCGAGCTGACCGACTACTCCGTCGAAACGATTGATCCGTTCGGCAACGCAACAATCGTAGAGCGTGGATATACCTTCGACCGAGATTATCCTGTGGTTATCCGGAACGGCGACGGGGGTCGCATGGAGCGCGCTTTGGCCCGCCTTCGCGCCCGTCGCGGCCTGTATTACGTGAATGCCGAACTTGCCAACAAATGGGGGGTGGCCACCTACGGGCGGCTGACCAAGCTGACCCGAACCGCAGATTCAAATGGCTATTCTGACCTCAATGTTACAGTAGAAGGACGCCTCTGATGGTGAATATTCCTACCCCGCCCCCCGAACCGGTATTCGGGCCGGACTTCAACGCGCAGCATAGCGCTGTCGCAGCGTGGGAACGGGCGGCGCTGCTGTCCATCAAAGACAGCCTTCCTAGCGGACCTACAGATGCCACGCCGGGCAAATTTTTACTTAGTGGCGCTTTCGGTTTGGGTGTCGATTCGGGGCCAGTTGTCCCAAATGTTGATACCCATCATACCGCCGGTTTCTATTCTGGTTATGGTGGCGGCCATGCGACCCCTGCCGGTGGTGACAATCCGTTCTCTACGATGAACGGCGCTTTCGGTCTTTTGGTGGGGAACTCTACGGTTTCTGAGGCCGATGACTACGTATGGCAGATCGCCATTGACTTTTCAGGTGGCAACGGGACTAAATATCGAGCCCGTGGGAACGCTGGCTGGACTTCTTGGCGGCGCTACCTGGCTTCCGACGAAGTGCAGGCCGACCCCACTGACGCCACGGCGGAAAAGCTATTGAAGGTGGGGGCGTTCGGGTGGGGGGCAGGTGTTGCCGTTCGGTCGACAGGCAATTTCTTGGAAACGCAATTACCGGGTGGGGCATTCAGGACCGGCAACTTAGACTCAACAACAGGTGCGCCACCGGGGGCGACATATCGAGGTACTGTTGGGTTAACTCTCCCCGCACTTAGCGGAACCCATGCGATGCTGCTGATGAATGCGATGAACGTCAGTTCTCCGGAGGATAACAACCTTTGGCTTGGGGTTAAGTCGACAGGGGGTGCTGCGCCCCAATGGTCACGGTTCTACTCGGACAGCAATATCCTCGGCACGGTGTCGCAATCAGCAGGCGTCCCTAGAGGCGCGATCATTGAGCGCGGCAGCAACGGCAACGGCGAGTATGTGCGGTTTGCGGACGGGACGCAGATTTGCGCAGTTCTGGTCAATATGGGCGACCCTACAGCCACCGGTTCGGGTACATTTGCCGACCCTTACACCACAAACTCGATGAGTTTGTCTTTTCCCGCCTCGTTCGTAGCCCCCCCCAAGTTGGGTCTATTTGCTACAATCTCGAACGGGTCGGCACCTTTACAGAACAGGATTTTTTCCTTCAGCGCAGCCGGAACAAGCGCGTCGGCAGTAACGGCTCTGCGTGCGCATCGCATGTCGGCTGGAGCAGATACAAGCGACTGCACAATTTACATGACGGCTATTGGCCGCTGGAACTGAGGTAGCAGGAATGAAACTTACGTTGCACATGCAAGCCGGGTTGCCCGGTGCTCCCGAAACTGTCGCCAGCGTGGCGGGTGATGTCCTCACGGTTGATGGGGTGGAATATGACCTGTCGCCGGTGCCCGAGGGCGGTCAAGCGGTGCCCGAGGAGGCAAGCCCTTTTGTCGGGTTTATGACCCGAGAGGGCGGCGAAATCGCCGCGGAAATCCTTTGGCGCTATGACGCGGCCACGGCCGATCCTGACCAGGGCGGGCAAATTCCGGTTGTGCGTGTCACCGCCGGCCCGCTGCCCGATCCGGTCGCGCGCTTGCCCGATCCTGACCCCGAGCTGGCGCCGGAAACCGAAACTCAAACCCAAGGGGGCGATAATGTTTAAGCTGAACGTCAAGACCGCTGCCGATCTGGCGGCCGAGGATCAGGCGCGCCTGGCCGCCGCGGTGACCACCGAGCGCGACCGCCGGATCATGCAGGGCGCGCTGGTGAGCGTGACCGGCCTGGGCGATATCCCGGTGCAAGGTCGGCCGGTGGATCAAGTTAACCTTATGGCCCTGGCCGATACCGCGCGCGATCTGATCGCGGCTGGCGTCACCGGGGCGGTGATTCCGTTTCGCGATGGCGATAACGTGCTGCACGATTTGACGCCGGCGCAAATGCTGGAGGTGTCACGCAAAGGCAAAGAGGCGGCCGCCGCGATCTATGCGGCAAGCTGGGCGCTAAAGGATGATGAGAGTATCCCGGCCAACTACGCCGACGATACCCACTGGCCAAGCTAACTAGCCTCAGTCGCAGTAGTACAGGCAATCATACCCAACCAGCTTGAAGATAGTCGCAAGGGCGAGCAGCCACAAAAGCGCAACCGCAACGATGAAAAACCACGGTCGCTGCGCTTTCTTGCGTCGTAAGTTACTGAATATGTGTGATTCTGTCTTAGGCATATCACTTCCCCTAAAGCAATGTACCGGACGGTCAATTCTCTTCCTAGTAGAATGGGGGCTATGACCGCATGTTTCGCCGTGATGAGCGGCGCCTTCAGAAAGATAGGTGATGAATGGCAGGTGACCCCCAGCAATCAACTCTCTCAAGCTATAAAATCGAGATGCTTGAGAGGTCGGTCGCAGAACTGCGTGAGGCGAATACCATTCTCGCTGCGGAATGGCGGACGGATAACCGCGCTCTGCATGAAGAGATTGCCCAGATGAAGGAAGCGGAGGCCGCAAAGGAGCGGCAGCTGCTGATGGTCGGCATCACAACGCTAGGCGGGATCGTCGTGACGCTCTTCGGCGTTCTCTGGACCTATCGATCGGTGATCTTCAAATGATGCGGGTATTTGGCTTCCTTGCGGTAGTTTGCGTGGCGCTTTCTATCGTCCTAGCGTTCACGGCTTTCCGGTATGAGCGCACAGACCGAACGCAGCCGATCAGCGGCTTTGGAAAGGTAGAGACGTTGGCCAGCCCGATTGTTGCCGGTGATGCGCTGCCGGTGCGTATCTGACGGGAGAAGGTGCGTGACGATTGCCCGGTAGTGTCTGAGCGAACTGCGATCAGTCAAGACGGCGTGGTCTACGATTTGCCAGACGCTGAATGGGCGGGTGGCTCTGCTGATGATCCATATCTCGATTATCGCTACCCCACGCTGCCTTTCATGCCCGCGGGCGAGTACCAGCTGCGCGTTGACCTGACGTACACATGTCCCGGCGGTCTGTTGTTCAAGTACCTACAGCCGCCAGCGTTCTTCAGGATCGCTGGCTAACCACCCCACCGCATCATCAACCTCGTGCCCCGCCAGCGGGGTTTTCAGCATTGGAGAATACCCATGAACCGATACATCATCGAAAACTGGCGAGTGGTTCTGCGCTCGTATTCATTCGTCAGCATGGTGCTCGGCCTGCTGGCACTTCTCGCGCCCAATGCACTGTATGGCCTGTTTCAGATCGAGGCCGACCCGTACCCGCTTGGGACTGCCGCGCTGGTGTTCTTCGCATTTGGCATCCTCGGCCGCTTTGTTCGGCAGGTGCCTGAGACGCGGATCGGCCGCCGGCTGATCTTCTGGACGGCATTCCTGTTCGGCGCGCTCATGCTGGTGAAGTCCATCGGTGGCGCGCTCTATGAGGAGGCAGTTCTGTCGGAGCCGGATGTGCAAGCGAGCATCGAGGCGAAGGTCGTCCCGGCCATGGCATCGAAGCCAAGTCCGCCGCTGATCCAGCCACCACCGGTGGCCGAAAATCCTTTCGATGAGATTGCCTTCCAACTGATCTCCAAGTGGGAGGGTAAGCGAAACGAGGCCTATCGGGACATCGTCGGCGTCTGGACGATCTGTTACGGCCACACACGCACCGCCGGGCCCGGACAACGCAAGACAGACGCTCAGTGCAAGAAGCTGCTAATTTCAGAGATCGCAGAGTACCGCGACAAGTGGCTGGCCTATGTCAACGACAAGGCGCGGACCTACTGGCTGCCACCGACCCGCAAGGCCGCGTACACGAGTCTCGCGTTCAATGTGGGCTGGCACGGCGCAGGCACTAGCACGGCAACCCGCCGCCTCAATGCAGGCGACATCGAGGGCGGCTGTGAGGCGATCGGCTGGTGGAATAAGGCGGGAGGGCGCGTGGTTCGCGGTCTTGTGCGCCGTCGCACCGAAGAGGTGGCGCTATGCTTAGTCTGAATCTGGCGCTGATGTTCTACCTGCTCGGAAATGTGGTCGATGTAATCACGACAAACCGCGTTCTCGATGCTGGCGGTCGCGAGCTGAACCCCTTCATTGCGAAAGTAATGGATGTGTTCGGCAACAAATGGGGCGCCGTTAAGCTGGCTCTGGCGCTGGCCGCTGGTCTCGCCCTGCATGATCACGGCTATGAACTGATCTTATGGCTTCTGGGCTGTGTTTTCTGGGCTGCTGCGATCCACAATCACCGGGCAGGGAAGTAGCCATGTTTGGACTTAGTCGCACGGCCACGAAACTGATCATTGTGGCGGCGCTGTTCGTTGCCGCGGTGCTGCTTGTGGTATGGCTTCGCTATGACTCGGCAAGAGACCGTGAGGGCGAGCTGCGCGGTCAGCACAATGAAGACCGGATCGGCCACATCGAAGACGCGAAAGGAGCGCAAAATGAAATTGAAGGTCTTACTGACGACGATCTGGATTCCGCTCTCTGCCGGGTCCTGTCTACCCCCGAGCAATGTGAGCAGCGACGCGCTATTCAAGGACGTGAGCCAGCGGCCACCGAAGGCGCAACCAGCGACGATTGAAGCGATCGCGCGTGATCGGCCTTTCGCAGAGTGGATTGTCTATCAAGCGCGGCAGTGTGATTTGCACGGCTGCCTATGAGGAGATCCCGGCGCCGGGGTCCAGGCGCATTCAACTAAACTAGGAAAGGCCCATATTCAACATTTCAAAGTTCAGTCCGGAGCGGCCCGTCTCTGCGACAGCAGGGGCGGGTTTCTTGCGCTTGGGGGCGGCAAGGCGATGCCAGTACCAGGTGAAGCGATGCTGAACGATATGTTCGGCCATACGTCTCAAACGCACCAAGCTTCGGCGGGGTGACAATATGACTACCAGAATCAGATGGAGCGCGGCATCGTGCACGTCATGTTCAAAGATTTATTTAAGAGAATACCATATTTTGAGGCGCTCAGGTCTTTTCTGGAGCAATGGGGGCTATGGGCGTGGGTGGGTTTTTTTGTGACCGCCGTAAGCAGTACGCTGTATGCATGGTGGGCTTGGGCGTATCAGGCCATTCCATCTTGGGCCGCACCGCTAATTGGTGTGGCGTTCGTCGCAGCAATGGTTGTCATTTTCTATTATAGCCTGATGATTAAACAGTGGTTTCGTGCGCATCGCACGGACCTTCCCCGCTTAGGCGGTCGCCTTGTCGACTTTTCGGAGAGATTAGCAAAGGCAGTAAATGAGTATGACAGAATTTCTTCCCGTTTGGCCGCTCCATCAATGCCCCGAGATAGTGAACAGGGATATCAAGAGTGGGCGCAAAATGTAGCCGCATCGAAAGCAAAATCGGCTTGGTTAACCGAGTCTCATGGAGGAGAGCTCATATATTTTATGAATGAGCTCTCCCGCTTGGGTGTGCAAATACCTTTTCACCTGACCACTTCCATTGACTACGGGGCCTCTGGTCTCGCGGTATTCTTTGGATACGCAGGCAGAATGTTGAAAGAGGGCCGGCTGGATGAGCTTAAGTCAATCAACAAGGACATAGAGTGGAAAGTGAGCACTATGTTTCGTTAATATAGGTTAAGTCTTTCTATTCCAATGGCCGTTAAACTTCAGCAGAAAGGCGGCGCTAAACTTACCACGCGATAGCCTGGATGCTGCAATGGCCACCGGCCTTGCCGGCGACCCAAAGTAGGAACGCGGGTAATGTAGGGAAAGGTTGCTGCTTGGGTATTCGATAACGTGCCTTTGCCATCGTGGGCCGCGCCTTGGGTGTTTGGCCTCATTATCGGCACTGTGCCGCACCGTGCCAAAAGCAAAGATATGTGTATCGCCGCACAGCGCACCAAGTGGCTGCGCAAGCCTCGCCTGCTTGGATATGATGTTGTCTAGGCCGACGCGGTTGGTGCGGTCTGACAAAGGAGAGGCCAATGAATGATTTAGTTCAAGCCGCACGAAAGAAATCTGTTGACGATTTGTTCGAGCACGGCGGGCAGGAGGGTTCAGAAGTTGCTTATAGACACGATCAAGATGTTCGGCGCCGAGCTTTCTCACTCGAGCAGCGGGTTGCGAACGCACAAAGGAACGCTGCAAGGTGGCAGATGTATTCTGCGATAGCAGTTGGTTTATCTGTCGTGGCTACCACTGTCGGCATTTGGCTCGATGCAATCGGAATTTCAGTACGATAGGAGCGATATGGATGTTCTCGAGGCTAACAGCTTGGTTTGATCGAAACGGATGGCCCTTGGAGATCGTGGGTCCGATAATTGTGGCCCTTATTGTTTTACCAGCTCTGGCTTTCTTGGTTTCTTAACCCGCTCACAGTTTCACGCCCCGTTCTGCGCATATCCCTGTGATTAAGGTAGTCCCAACGCTTTGAAAACATGCGAAGTCGAGAGGATTCAAAATCCCCCGCCGCGAGGCGTGCCTGTTCGAGCCCGGCCTTAGTATAACAGTTTGCTGAAAGCGCGGTTAGCAGGACGCTTTCTGCCTTTAGGCGGTGGTAAAATCCACCACCGCCACGCTTTTTTTAGTGAAGCCTACTCGAACGTAAAAGTTCCAACACTGCAAATGTTAATATCTTCCTCATGGACTGAGTCACCATCCGCAAAAATAGCAAGGAAATCAAACACGCAATACCCGGTGCCATCGTCGAAATTTACTTCGATTGAATCACCATTAGGTAAAGCGAACTCGCCCAAAATATCCTCTTGCCAGTCTGCGGTGCCTGTATTGGAGCCGTAAAACTCTTCCATTGTGACGCCAGTTTTGTTCACGATGGTCACTTTTCGGTCGGCCGCCAAAAGTGGGTGTGCCACTATCTGCATAAATCCGAGCAGTAGCCCGGACATTACGATATTTTTCATAATTCAAACTCCTTAGAAAGTATGCGGCTGTGCAGAAATTGTACAAGCCGAGCTCGCGGTGAGTGAGACTGAAATACCTCCGACCGCGACCGCGGCAATGTTGCGGACCAAAGAGGACCTGTCTAGTGGTTAAGTGTAGATGAGAGCCTGTTTTTCACAGGGCGGCATCGGTGCAGATTGGATACCCTCCGAGTTTCTGTTCAGCTAAACCGCTTCAACAGGTATGGCCTGCGCCGACCGTGAACGAAACGCGGTGTAAATAGGGATTTAAGCGAGAGCAAAGCGACCGTGACTGTCCTCCGAAGGCAGAGGCCATAGCCTGTAGTTTGAGCAGTGTCCCAACAGTTGGTGTAACTCCCACTGGTAGCGCGGGCTGAGCGGAGCCTTCGCATAGCGAAGCGAGGCCCGTGCGGGTCCCTTGGCGGCCATGGTTGTTCTTCGGCTAAGGTTTGGTTTGCGGACCTAACTTTGACCGAGGAGAACGACCATGACCAAGAACAGTCTATCAGATACTGCCGCGCTGCGTGCGCTTTTGTCAGAGACATCTGACAGCAACCTGCTTGCCGAGATGCTCGGTTTCGTCGCCGACCGCCTCATGGCGCTGGATGTCGACCAGCTCTGCGGTGCCAGTGCGCACGAGCGAAGCAGCGAC
>NZ_LWER01000015.1:0-4033 GCF_001634775.1 Sulfitobacter sp. HI0027 | reverse complement strand
CTCGACCTCTCCGGTGAAGTAATCTTCGGGGCCGGGTTCAGAGGGGCGGCTGCCTTTGGGGTGAATGATCATGCGGTTCTCCTTTGCGGAAGAATGTGGCGCGGGGAGGGGGGATCGGCAAGGGGGAGCGTGACAGAGCATCAGAGGGCAGCGCCCGACCGCGGGTGGGCATCGCAACCGCGCCGAGACCACTTTATTTCTCAAGTTTGATGTGGGGGTGATTTGACGTGCTTCGTCGCAGAAGCGCCCGCCCATGGGGCGGTCGGGCGCTGCCCGGCGGCGCAGGGCGCCTTGATTCCGGGCAAAGAAAGGCCCCCGCATCCCTGCGAGGGCCAAGCTTCTTAGAGGTTCGGATACATCGGGAAACGCTGGCACAGCGCTTCCACTTCGGCGGCGACTTTCGCCTCAACCTCGGCATTGCCGTCGGCACCATTGGCCGCAAGCCCGTCGACCACTTCGATGATCCAATCGGCGATCTGGCGGAACTCGGCCTCACCGAAGCCGCGCGTCGTGCCTGCAGGGGAGCCGAGGCGAATGCCCGAGGTTACCATCGGCTTTTCGGGATCAAACGGCACGCCGTTCTTGTTGCAGGTGATATGCGCCCGGCCCAAAGCCTTCTCGGTGTCGTTGCCCTTCACGCCTTTCGGGCGCAGATCGACCAGCACCACATGGGTGTCGGTGCCATGGGTCACCGTGTCGAGGCCGCCTTTGATCAACTGATCCGACAGGGCCTGTGCATTGGCGATGACCTGTTTGGCATAGGCTTTGAACTCGGGGCGCTGCGCTTCGCCAAAGGCCACGGCCTTGGCTGCGATCACATGCATCAGGGGGCCACCCTGAATGCCGGGGAAAATGGCGGAGTTGATCTTTTTCGAGATCGCTTCGTCATTGGTCAGGATCATGCCGCCGCGCGGGCCGCGCAGGGTCTTGTGTGTCGTGGTCGTCGCCACATGCGCATGCGGGAAGGGGGAGGGGTGCTCACCCGCAGCCACGAGGCCCGCGAAATGGGCCATGTCGACCAGCAGGTAGGCGCCCACGCTGTCGGCAATCTCACGCATTTTGGCAAAGTCGATCTGGCGTGGAATGGCGGAGCCACCGGCGATGATCATCTTGGGCTTATGCTCAGCCGCCAGTTCGGCGACTTGGTCGTAGTCCAGCAGGTTGTCCTGCTTGCGCACACCGTATTGCACAGCGTTGAACCATTTGCCGGATTGGTTCGGCTTGGCCCCGTGGGTCAGGTGGCCCCCGGCATCAAGGCTCATGCCCAGAATGGTGTCGCCGGGTTGCAGCAGCGCGGTAAAGACACCTTGGTTCGCTTGGCTGCCCGAGTTCGGCTGGACGTTGGCGAATGCGCAGTCGAACAGCGCACAGGCGCGTTCGATAGCAAGGTTCTCGGCCACGTCGACATGCTCGCACCCGCCATAATACCGACGGCCCGGATAGCCTTCGGCGTATTTATTGGTCATGATGCTGCCCTGCGCCTCAAGCACCGCAGCAGAGACGATGTTCTCACTGGCGATCAACTCGATCTCGTCGCGCTGGCGGCCCAGTTCGGCATCAATCGCAGCGGCGAGGGCCGGGTCGGAATCAGCAAGAGATTTGGTGAAGAAATCGGACATCAGGGGATCCTCATTGGAGCTGGTTTCGCGTGTTGCCTATCGGAAACGCGGGCCGAGGTGAAGGCTGTAAACCGACAGGTTGCAAGATATGTGCGTCAACACTGGTGGCGCGCGGAATAATGTGATTGTTTTGGCCCCAAACGCCGATGATCGGAAACTTCGCCGGGATGAGCCAGCAGCCATGTCCATGAAAATTGCCTTTGTGGCCAGCCGCGCCAGCGTGGCCCAGACGGCGCGGGCCGCTTTGATCGGGCGTTATGGTGATGTGCCTCTGCGAAAGGCCGAGGTGATCGTAGCGTTGGGCGGGGACGGCTTTATGCTGCATACGCTGCACAGCACCCAAGATATGGACGCACCCGTCTATGGGATGAACCGGGGCACCATCGGCTTTTTGATGAATGCCTACCGCGAGGGCGACTTGCAAGCGCGGCTGGCGGCGGCGGAAGAGGCGGTGATTAACCCTCTGGTCATGCGCGCCACCCATATCGACGGGACCATCTCAACCGCGCTTGCGATCAATGAGGTGTCCTTGCTGCGCGCGGGGCCGCAGGCGGCCAAGCTGCGCATCACGATAGACGGGCGGCAGCGGATGGAGGAACTGGTCTGCGACGGGGCGCTCGTGGCCACACCTGCGGGTTCCACCGCTTATAACTACTCTGCGCATGGGCCGATCCTGCCGATTGGGTCGGATGTGCTGGCCTTGACCCCGATTGCGGCCTTTCGCCCACGCCGCTGGCGCGGGGCGTTGCTGCCAAAACGGGCGACGGTGCGCTTTGACGTGCAAGAGCCGCAAAAACGCCCTGTGATGGCGGATGCCGACGGGCAATCGCACCGCGATGTGACCACGGTTGAGGTCTCTTCGGATCCAAGCGTGAGCCATCGGATCCTCTTCGATCCCGGTCATGGGTTGGAAGAGCGGTTGATCTCGGAACAGTTCAACTAACGTCCCCCGTCACTGCGGCCCTGCAGACGGCGTCTTTCCGCCTCTGCGCTCCTCGGGCAGGGAACCCTGACTTCGCGCCAGCGTTGTACCTGCAAGAGCGGGATAATCCCGCATCTTCACAGCCTATGAAAGGAGACCTGACATGAATTGGGACCGTATCGAAGGCAATTGGAACCAGATGACCGGCGCGGTGAAATCGCAATGGGGTGATCTGACCGATGATGAAATCACCGAAGCGCGCGGCAACCGCGAGCAGCTGGTGGGTAAGCTTCAAGAACGCTATGGCATCGCCAAAGATGAGGCCGAGCGTCAAGTCGATGACTTCGCTGCGAAATACTGATTTTCGTAGCTGGCAATAAAAAAAGGCGACCCTCTTGGGGGTCGCCTTTTACGTTTCAGGAGAGGCTCAGGCCTCGTGCCAAGCGCGGTCGCCCTTGTCGTCTTTCACGCGGGTTGGCAGGCCGATGTCATCCAGCAGACCGAACAGCGGTTTCGGGTCCAGTTCTTCGACATTGACCATGGTGCCGCCATCATAGGTGCCATCGGCGATCAGCATCGCAAAGGCCACGGGTGGCACGCCCGCGGTGTAGGAAATGCCCTGGCTGCCGACCTCGTTATAGGCGTCCTTGTGATCGGCCACATTATAGACAAAAACCTCAACCTCTTCGCCGTCCTTCACGCCCTTCACCAGATCACCGATGCAGGTTTTGCCGGTGTAGTTCGGCGCAAGGCTCGACGGGTCGGGGAGTACGGCCTTCACCACTTTCAGCGGCACGACTTCCAGCCCTTCGGCGGTGGTCACGGGCTGTTCGGAGAGCAAGCCGAGGTTCTGCAAGACGGTGAAGACATTGATGTAGTGATCGCCAAAGCCCATCCAGAAGCGCACGTCGGCATGGGGGTAGTTCGCGGCCAGCGAATGCACCTCATCATGGCCCGACATATAGGCTTTCTGCTTGCCGACGACGGGCAGATCCCATTCGCGGCCCACTTCGAACATCTTGTTCTCTTTCCACTCGCCTTCCTGCCAGCTGTAGACCGTGCCGGTGAACTCGCGAAAGTTGATCTCAGGGTCGAAGTTGGTCGAGAAGTACTTGCCGTGGTCGCCTGCGTTGATGTCGACGATGTCGATGGATTTGACCTCGTCCATGAACTCATCAACCGCGAAACGGGCAAAGGCGTTGACCATGCCGGGATCGAAGCCAGCGCCAAGAATCGCGGTCACGCCCGCTTCGGCGCAGGCCTCGCGGCGCTTCCATTCGTAGTTGCCATACCACGGCGGCGTCTCGCAGATTTTGCGGGGGTCTTCGTGGATCGCGGTGTCGATATAGGCGGCACCGGTGTCGATGCAGGCCTGAAGCACGGTCATGTTCACGAAGGGGGAGCCCACGTTGATCACGATCTGGCAGCCGGTTTCCTTGATCAGGGCGGCGACAGCGGCGGTGTCCATGCCATCGACTTCGTGCGCCTTGAA
>NZ_LWER01000014.1:0-5016 GCF_001634775.1 Sulfitobacter sp. HI0027 | reverse complement strand
TTTCTCGCTTGCTTGATCTGCGGCTAAGGCATCCTCGGTGGCCGCCGCTTCCATCTCTTCAAGCTGCAGTTCCAGTTGATCGATCAGCCGGGCGCGTCGTTCTGACGAGATACCGTATTTGTCACGGCGCAGTTTGGCGATCTCGAGCTTGAGCTCTTGGATCATCGCCTCGGAGCAGGAGACAACCGCGCGGGCCTGCGCCAGCTCGCTTTCCGCAACATCTGCACGGGCCTCTGCGGCGGCCAGGGCAGCGCGTAATTTGGCGAGTTCAGAGGCGGCATTAGACATGACCGATATTTACCAGCCGGGGCCGCGGAACACCAATAAAATCAGGTTTTCTGGCCTGAATTAACCAGCCTTTGCAGGGCGTTGTGTCCAGCGAGGATTGCGCCAGTCGATGCCCTCCAGAAGATAGCCTAACTGCGCCGCCGATATCTGCACCGCTTCGCCCGACCGGCTCACGGGCCAGATGAACTTGCCTGCCTCCAGGCGCTTTAGATAAAGCGACATGCCCACGCCATCATGCCACAGGATCTTGACGAGGTCGCCCTTACGACCTCGGAAGCAAAATATCTCACCCGCATGGGGATCGCGGCCGAGCCCTTCTTGCACCTGTAGCGCCAGCGTGTTCATGCCCCGCCGCATATCGGTGACGCCGCCTGCGATCCACACCTTCACGCCCGCCGGAAACGCGATCATTGCCGATCCACCACTGCCAGAATCCGAGCAAGCGCTTCGGACTCCACGCCGATCGGCACGATGAGTCGACGCCCATTCGGAAGGGCTACCTCAGCCCGACAGTCCGGAGATGGAATGGCATCGATCGGATTTACCTGCGACGCGGAAACTTCCTTCGGCACAGTCACCGGCGCGAACGATACAGAGCCAGAAGACCCAAGCTCACCGTTTCGATACTGCCGCCGCCAAGTCGTCAAAAGCGACCGGCAAATGCCGTGTCGCCGCGCCGTGGCTGTCACCTGACGGTGGCCAATAAAGCTTTCTTCCACAATGCGCAGTTTGTCATCATCCGACCAATGCCGGCGGCGTTCACCATCGGCAGCAGACAGAACTTCGATTTGAGGGCGGTTGATAAAGTCGGACATAAGGTCGGACTTACCATCGGATCGAGCCTGAGATCAGACGGCCGTCGCCGGAGGTTTACAATAGCTAAGTCGAAAGTTGTCCTTAAAACATGCTTAGCTGCGAATATTTGCGAAAGTGTTAAATATTAGAGCAAAGGTAATCCTCGTCTTTCACTGCTCAAATAGCAGCTTGCGTCTCTCATGATAAAGGTTCCAACGCCAGCTTATCTCTGAGCTACAACAACCGGGCGTCCATCTTCGCGTCATTCTAGCATGCCGCCTTCAAGCCTTCGCGCGTTAAGACCGTGCCCGCGCAGGACAGCAACGGCTTGGTGGGCATAGACGCAGTATGGCCTGCAGCAATAGGCGACGATTTTGGCATCTGGCGCCAGCGAAGGAAGAATTCCATCCAACTCCGCCAAAGTAACATTGCGCGCCCGGGAATGGATCGGCGGCGTATTCGTCCGAAGGTCTGTGCTAGACAATCCGGAATGCTCCTTTTCATGTTTGAGGCCTTTCTTTCTGCCGAACCCATTATCCGCCTTACTGCCTTTCTGGGTGTGCTTGTGGCTATGGCCCTGTGGGAAGTCGCGGCGCCGCGGCGTCGGCGGGAAATCTCAAGGGTGATCCGTTGGTCAAACAACCTCGCGCTGGTGGCCGTCGACACAATCATCTTGCGGCTCTCATTTCCGATCGTAGCGGTCGGCCTTGCCGTCATGGCTGAGGAACGGGGCTGGGGGTTCTTTAATAACTTTGCCTTGCCCGTCTGGGTGGCCATTGCCGCCTCAATGCTGCTTCTGGATCTAGCGATCTACCTTCAGCACGTGATGTTCCACGCGGTCCCCGGCCTCTGGTGGCTGCACCGCATGCATCACGCCGATCTCGACTTCGACGCGACAACGGGGTTGCGGTTCCACCCGATCGAAATTTTGATCTTAATGGGCATCAAGCTCGCGGTAGTCGCCGCCCTCGGTCCGCCCGCCGTGGCAGTGCTGCTGTTCGAGGTGGTCCTGAATGCGACTGCGATGTTCAACCACGCCAATATCAACCTGCCGCGCCCGGTGGACCAGATACTGGGCCTCTTTGTGGTAACCCCTAACATGCACCGTGTTCACCATTCCGTCGCCCCACGTGAGACCAACTCGAATTACGGCTTTAACCTGTCGTGGTGGGACCATCTTCCGGGGACATATGTCGCCCAGCACGCCAAGGTGCATGAAGGGATGGAGACAGGGATTGAGCAGTTCCGCACGCGCCGCGACCTCTGGCTTGATCGCATGCTGATCCAGCAAGTTCGCGGCCCAGCGTCGGGCGGCGCACTCGACCCGAAGGTCACGACGAAAGAGCCTGTCGACTGATCAGAGCTCATCCGTAATTGGCTGGGCGAGCAAACGCAGGCGCGCCTGCTTCCTGCCGCTGCAAACACCCCTGATGTGTGAGGGCGATGTGGCAACGCCATACGGTGCGGCCCGTCATATTCAGAATTGCGTGCGAGACACACCCGCGTTGTCCGACAGTTCAGCGGGCCAAAAGCGCAGAGCTGCTACGATCCCGCACGCGGCCAGGCCCCCCAGCAGTATCAGCGCTGGAACCGTTCCGAATGCGGTCATGGTCCAACCTGCCAAAGGATAAGTGAGCAGCCAGCAGGCATGGGACAACGCGAATTGCGCTGCAAATACAGCAGGCCGGTCTTCTGGCTGGGCCGATCGGCGCAAGAGACGGCCCGATGGGGTCAGAACCGCAGAATTGCCCAGACCGATGAGCAGCCAGATTGCCAGCAGAAGGGGCCAAGATAAGCCGAAACCTATAATGCCCGCTGCGATTCCAAACAGAGCCGCGACCATCAGCCAAGCCCCCGTCAGCATGACGGGTCTGTCGGGAAATCTGTCCAGCACTTTGGGCAGAGCCAGCGCCGCGCTCATGCTGCCAGCCCCGTAGGCAAACATCGATCAAGCCAGTGCCGCATCATCAAGGCCCAGTTGCCCCCGCACCAGCACGACCGAGTTCACCAAAACCATCGCGCCCGCAGACGACACCGCGAGGTTCAGCCCCAGCAGCCCGCGCAACCGGGGCGTTGCGAGGTAGATCCTTAGCCCTCGGGTAGTCCGATCATAAATCCCGCGGGGGATTGTCGCTTTGGGGCCGGGCAGAACGACCGTCAGCACCAGCAGCGCCGAGGCCCCGAACCCTACGACCGTCCCAAGAAACAGGGTGTTATAGCTCATCACCGTCAGCAACACAGCGGCCAGCGCGGGCGAGATAATATTCTCCAGATCATAGGCCAAACGTGACAGTGATAGTGCTCGGGTATAGCGCGCTTCGTCTGGTAGCACGTCGGGGATAGTCGCCTGAAAAGTCGGCGTGAAGGCCGCCGAGGCCGATTGCAAAAAGAAGATCAGGATATAAATCTGCCAAACCTCGGTTACGAAGGGGAGGGCAAAGGCCACCGCCGCCCGCACCAAGTCCAACGTGACCAAAAGAGCGCGGCGCGGCAGACGCTCGGCAAAGGCGCCAGCAATCGGCGCGATGCCGACATAGGCCACCATCTTGATCGTAAAGACCGTGCCCAACACCATGGCGGCCCGATCCCCGGCCAGATCATAGGCCAACAGGCCAAGCGCCATCGTTGCCAAGCCAGTGCCAAGAAGCGCGACAACTTGCGCGAGGAAGAGGTGTCTGTAGGTTCGATCCGATAGAACACCCAGCATAATGCCCTCAGAGGTAACGGGTGATGGTCTTAAGCTCGGCGCGGTCACTCTCGGAGCCGTCGACCTCAAGACAATGGTCGATGTGGTCATGGATCAAAACGCGCTTGGCGTTGGTCACGGCCTTCTCAACGGCCTGAAGCTGCTGCGCCACGTCGACGCAAGGCTTGCCTGCCTCCAACATCGCGATCACCGCACGCAGATGCCCATCGGCACGTTTCAGCCGAGCAATGAGGGCGGGATGACTTGCATGAATATGGGTGTCTGACATACTAAGACCGTATCCCCCTCGGGGGGATAGAGCAAGACGGCGAAAAGCGCCGCGTGATTGACGAGAGGGCAGACAGGACAGATGACTTTTCTACGGACAACTGGGCAAGCCGCTTTTGCGATGCTTCTCTGTGTGGCCGTGCTTGTCTGGTCCGTGGTGCCGACCTCCTCCCATGTTCCTGCGGTGTTGGTTGTTCTTCAAGATCATGAACAGATGATCGCGGATCACGGGCACTCTCACGGGTTAGAAGAAGACCTTGCTTGGGCCATGCATGGGCACAGCCACGACAGTGCGGACCATGATCATAGCCAAGCCGTCGTGTTTGGCCGCGCCTTGGCCGCGCAACCTGTTGAGGTCTACAGGGCCGCTTGGCGGCTCAGTGCCGCTTCTGCAAATACCTCAAGGGTCTACCTGATCGAACGACCGCCGCGCGTGTGACTGGCCGCGCCATTGGTGCTCCCATTCCTCACAAATCACATACGCGGAGTTCAATCCATGAACACAGTCCCACGGGGCTGGACCGATTTTGGCGTACGCCGGATCGCGATCCTGTCCCTTGTCACAATTACCTTGCTCATTCAGAGCGCAAGCTATGCCTTAGTGCTCTGAGTCTGACACTTCCTACCTGTTTCCGCGAGTTTCATCGAGCTTGTCCAGCGCGCGACGTTCCCGGGTGAGGATATCCTCTGCGGTTTTGGTCCATTTGAAGGGCCTTGGCTTCTCGTTGTGGTGGGCCAGATAGTCGTAGATCGCGGCCTCAAGATCATCGACGCTGGAATAGCTGCCGCGCCGGATGCGCCTTGATGTGATCTCGGCAAAGAAGCGCTCCACCAGGTTCAGCCATGACGCGCTGGTGGGCGTGAAGTGCAGCTTGAAGCGCGGATGCTTTTCGAGCCAGGCCTTTACCTCAGGCGTCTTGTGGGTGGCGTAGTTGTCGAGCACCAGATGCACATCGCGC
>NZ_LWER01000013.1:0-48536 GCF_001634775.1 Sulfitobacter sp. HI0027 | reverse complement strand
CTGTCTTAATCTCCTCCCTTGAAGCTGGTGGGGCAGGGCGTCATACCTGCNNCATTGAACACAAACCTTCCTTAGCGTAACGCAATGCAACAGGATCGGCCCCTTATCGGAATAGCCCTGATGATGGGCTTCTGCATCGTAGCGCCCGTGGGCGATGCGGTGGCCAAGCTACTGGGCGCTTCGGTCCCCTTGGGACAGGTGGTGCTGCTCCGCTTCGCCCTTCAGGCGCTGATCCTGATCCCGATCGTGTGGTACTCTGGCCGCGTCTGGCACATGCGCGGGCGGGTGTTTCGGCTGACCCTTCTGCGCACCCTGCTGCATATGGCGGGCATTGCCGCCATGTTCACCGCGTTGAAATACCTGCCCCTCGCCGATGCCGTTGCCATTGCTTTCGTCATGCCATTTTTCATGTTGCTGCTCGGCAAACTCATCTTAAAGGAAGAGGTCGGCCCAAGACGTTTGGGCGCGAGCATCGTTGGGTTTCTCGGTACGCTTCTCATCGTGCAGCCGAGTTTTGTGAACGTCGGCTGGCCCGCGCTGCTGCCGATCGTCGTGGCGGTCGTCTTTTCTTTCTTCATGCTGGTCACCCGTCAGATCGCCAAGGAGACGGACCCGATCAGCCTGCAAGCGGTGAGCGGGGTGATGGCTGTCGTGATGATCCTGCCGTTGCTGGCGCTCGGCGCCATCACGGAGTTCGCGCCTTTGCAGATCATACAACCCGATGCCTTCGACTGGACCCTGCTGCTCGGCATCGGGGTTCTCGGTACGATCGCGCATCTGCTGATGACATGGTCCTTGCGCTTTGCCCCATCGGCCACATTGGCGCCGATGCAATATCTTGAAATCCCCTTCGCCACGCTGCTTGGTTTGCTCATCTTCTCCGACCTGCCCAATCCGCTCGCAGGTTTGGGCATTCTGATCAGCGTCAGCGCGGGTCTCTACGTGATCATGCGCGAGCGGGCCACTGCGCGTGATCTGGCCGCAGCAGTTGCGCCGCCAGTGGCGCCATAAGACGACGTGGCAGGATCAGCAGCATATCGGGGCCGTCCATCTCAAGCGCGACGGGCCCCAAAGCGCGGTTCGACGTGCCAACTCGGCCACCAGGCGCAAAATCCAGCCCGTCAATCGGCCATTCCAATCCACGGCTGCGCCCCGTCACCGGCGCCAATGGCATGAGAGAGACCACATCCCCCGCCTCCGTCGGTAGGGTGATGCGCGGCGGCGCGAGCAGCACGATCTCATGCGCGCCCAACAAGATGCAGGGCCGAGCCGGATAGGTGGCGAGCGTATTAAAGGCCGCAAGCTGATGGTCCAACCGCGCCCCGGTAAAACCAACCCCCAGCACCAGCGGCGCGTCGATCCGGGTCAGCGCCTTGTCGAAATCCGTGCTCTCTTGCTGGGCGATCCGGTGACACCGCTCTGATGGGATCCGTGCCAACACCTCTGCCGGGGCGGAATCGAAATCGCCGATGACCGCCGCCAATTCCACCCCTGCCGCCAGAGCCAGCGCGGCGCCACTGTCGGCCGCAACGCAGGTGGGTGCCAGCGCCAGTGCAGCGCCGATGTCTCCTTCAAAGACCTCTCCGCCGCCGAGCAGCGTGACTGGTTTGTGGTCCCGCACGATATGGTCTGAAGTGGTCAATTAGTGCCCCTTTTGGAAATCTGCCTTAATCTTGCCTTGAAATCATACGTTGAATGGCACAGATTCGAGCCGCTTTGGTCTTGGACATCGTGGTAAACGATACCTGCAACACCGCAGAGGACGAGCATCCGATGATGAACAGCAACAAAATCTTGACGGTCTCCTATGGCACTTTTTCGTGTACGCTGGAAGGCTTCGATGATTCCTTCGGCACCATGAAGGCCATTGCCGAGTATTTCCGCGATCTGGCCTCGGATGACCGTTACTTCGGTGCCGAGCCACCACAACCGGATGCTGAGATGCTCACCCGGATCGCGCAGCGCGAAGTCTCCCGCCGGGTGCAAGCCCGTGAGCAGGAAGGCAAGATCGTGCTGAGTGCGCTGGAGAACCAAAGCGCCGAGGCTCCGGCCCAAGCGCCCCCGGCAGCAGCAGCCCCCGCCGCAGCCGCTCCGGCTCAGGCCAAAACCGCAGCGCCGCAAGCGCCCGCCGCGGCAGAGCCTGCGCCTGTGCAAGAAGAAACGCCAGCCCCCCTTAAGGCTGAGATCGCCGACACCGCCGCCGTGGAAGCCACAGCAGCAGCCGAACCTCAGATCGCAAAGGCCGTTGAAAAAGCCGAGCCCGCCCCTGCCGCCGAGTCTGCACCGGCAGCCGAAGCAGAGGAAGAAGACACCAGCGACGCCGAGGCGTTCTTTGCCGCCAGCCCGCAGCCGCAGTCCCACTACGAGGATGAAGCGCAGGCCGCCAGCGTCGAAGAGATCCCCGCCGCAAGCGCCGCCCCCGCCGACAGCATCGCCGCCAAATTGCAGCGCATCCGCGCCGTGGTCGCCCAGCAGGACGAGGATGAGGCCGCAAGCTACGACGAGGAAGAAGCAGCCGCGCCCCAAGTGGCCCGTGCCACCGCCGAAACGCAGGTCGAATCCGAAGAGAGCCAAGCCGCCATCGACGCCGCACGTCGCGACATCGAAGATGCGCTGGACGCCGATGAAGCCACAGAGATGGCGCAAGACGAAGCGGAAGAGGACGACGACGATCTCGCTGACATCCTCAACCGTCTTGAGGCCGAAGAAGAAGACGAAGCAGAAGTCGCCGAGACGGATGAGAGCCTGTTCGACGCAGAGGACGAAGAGGAACCTAAAGCCGAAGCCGCACTGGAGATCGACGCCGCCGACCTGCCCCGCAAAGGGCGCGTGATCAAGGTCAAACGCGCAGATCTCGAAGCCGCCGTGGCCCGGGGCGATCTGGAAGAAGTCTCTGACCCGGCACCGCAAGATGCACCCGCCGCGCAAGCCGAGGAAGCGCGCAACTCTTCACTGTCGCCCGAGGATGAAGACGAACTGGCCCGCGAATTGGCCGCGTTGGAGGCTGAACTTGGCGCGTCCACCCCGCCAGAGGCCGAGGAAACGCCCGCCCCCGCGGTCGAGATGACCGAGCCGGAAGCCGCGCCTGTTGAAGACGAACCCGCAGTCGAAGAGCCCGAAGAGGTTAAAGCCGCAGAGCAGGAACCAGCAGAGGTTGAAGCCGCAGCGGAACCGATCGAAGAGCAAGCCGAGCCTGCGCAAGCGGCCCGTCACAGCCTGCCCACCATCGACGATGAGACCGGCCCCGACATGTCGCGTCTGATGGCGGAAACCGACAGCAAGATGGACGAGGCCGAAAGCACCACGCGCCGCGATGCCTTTGCCCATCTTCGCGCCGCCGTCGCCGCGAAGAAAGCCGATGAGGCGATGGGTGGCCGCGCCACCACCGCGACCTCGGATGACGCCTACCGCGAAGACTTGGCCGATGTGGTCCGTCCGCGCCGCCCCGTGAGCCGTTCGGCCCGGACCGAGCGGCCAAAGGCCGACGCCCGTTCTGCTCCGCTGAAACTGGTAGCCGAGCAGCGCATCGACGTCGACAAGCTGCGCAACGCGGGCCCCGTGCGTCCGCGCCGGGTGGCCGCCGTGGTCGAGCCGGTCAAAACCAACCCCGACGCCGAAAGCTTTGCCGATTTCGCCGCCGACATGGGCGCTACCAAGCTGCCCGAACTGCTTGAGGCGGCGGCGTCTTACATGTCCTTTGTCGAGGGGCGCGACCAATTCTCGCGCCCGCAGTTGATGGGCAAGGTCCGCTCGATCGGGCTGCCGGACTTCACCCGCGAAGACGGACTACGCTCCTTCGGTCAACTGCTGCGCGCAGGCAAGATCGAGAAGATCAAAGGCGGGCGGTTCACCGTCTCCGATGAGATTGGCTACCGCCCCGATCACCGCGCCGTGGGTTAAACCCCCGACCAAAGTGCAGATACGAAAAAGCGCCCCGCGGGGCGCTTTTTTATTGCGTGTTACTGGTCGTCGTCCGCGTCCGGGTCCGCCTGTCCGATGCCTTTAAAGACAAATTTGAACGGCAGCGCCCAGACGATGCCAAGGGCAACATAGATGCCAAGCTCAAGCAGCACCGGCGGGCGGTCGAATTGGGCCACCGTCCAGACCGCCACCGCGATATAGCTTGGCAGCCCGATCAGCAGGATCACCAGCGCCCAACGGCGACGTGCTTTGTAGCTCAGCGCCATCAGATCAGTCCGCGAAAGGGTCGGTCACCAGAATGGTGTCCTCCCGCTCTGGCGAGGTGGAGACGAGTGCGACGGGGCATTGGATCAACTCTTCGACCCGGCGCACATATTTGATCGCATTGGCGGGCAGATCGGCCCAACTGCGCGCGCCTTCGGTCGATTCGGACCAGCCCGGCAGTTCTTCGTAGATCGGCACGCAACGGGCCTGCTGTTCGGCGGCGGTCGGCAGATAGTCGAGCCGCTCACCGTCCAGATCATAGCCGACGCAGACCTTCAGCGTCTCGAACCCATCAAGCACGTCAAGCTTGGTCAGGCAGATGCCGGTGATGCCCGAGGTGGCGCAGGTCTGGCGCAGCAGGGCCGCGTCGAACCAGCCGCAGCGGCGCTTGCGCCCGGTGGTGGTGCCGAACTCATGGCCCCGCTCACCCAAACGTTGGCCGTCTGCGTCTTCCAACTCTGTCGGGAACGGGCCTTCGCCGACGCGGGTGGTATAGGCTTTGACGATGCCCAGCACATAGTCGATGGCGGTGGGGCCAAGGCCCACGCCGGTCGCCGCCTGCCCCGCGATCACGTTCGACGACGTGACAAAGGGATAGGTGCCAAAGTCGATGTCGAGCAGAGCGCCCTGCGCCCCTTCAAAGAGGATGCGTTTGCCCGCTTTGCGTTTCTCGGCCAGCACTTTCCAAACGGGTGCGGCGAAAGGCAGAATTTTCGGAGCGATTTCTTGCAGTTGCGCGATCAGCGCATCACGGTCGATAGCTTCAACGCCCAAGCCCTTGCGCAGCGGGTCGTGGTGCTGCAGCGCACGGTCAACGCGGGCTTCCAAGGTCGCGGGGTCGGCCAGATCGGCAACGCGGATGGCGCGGCGGCCAACTTTGTCTTCGTAACAGGGGCCGATGCCACGACCGGTGGTGCCGATCTTGGTGCCCTTGCTGGCCGCTTCTTCGCGGGCGCGGTCCAATTCGCCGTGGAACGGCAGGATCAACGGCGTGTTTTCCGCGATCATCAGGTTCTCGGGGTTGATCTCAACGCCCTGCCCTTCGATCGTTTCGATCTCTTTCAGCAGGTGCCACGGGTCCAGCACCACGCCGTTGCCGATGACAGACAGCTTGCCACCGCGCACCACGCCCGAAGGCAGCGCGTGCAGCTTATAAACCTTGCCGTCGATGACCAGAGTGTGGCCCGCGTTATGCCCGCCTTGAAAGCGCGCGATCACATCGGCGCGTTCGCTGAGCCAGTCAACGATCTTGCCTTTTCCCTCGTCACCCCATTGGGCGCCGACAACGACGACATTGGCCATGATATATTCCTTTGCGATGTCCCGCGCCCGTATAGCGACAGTGGCAGGCGTGTGAAACTCGAAAAACGCGCTGAGCGCCAGCGAGGGGGTTTAGAGGTTTCCTGCCGCCTTCAAACGCACCGGATCGCCATGTGGCGTGCTGAGATAGGCGGCCTCCCACCTGTCGCGCAGGCTGCGCAGATCACCGGGGCGGGCATGGCCTGCGTCGATCAGCAGGGTTTCGAGGGTTTCCAGCCAAGCGTTGAAGTAGTCCTCTCCGCCGTTCAACTCTCGCCTTAGCCCATGCCGTGCCAAAGTCGCGCCAAAGCGGTCGGCCCAAAAGGGCCAATCGAAAAGACCACTCTCGTTCAGATGCACCGTCAGCGCGAAGAGATGCGCGTGCCATGGCGCCTCAAAGACGGGTTCCGGGGCGTTCATGGGGCCTCCAGATAGCTTTGCCATAGGTCGAGCACGACCTCATCGCGGGGGTGTTCGGGATGCGCCCAAAGCTCAGAGGCCGGAAAGGCTACGGCATAAAGCGGCTCGGGGGCTTCGCCCAGATCATGGGCGTTGCTGTCGGGTAAGACATGCGCGCCATGCAGCCGCAGCACCCGGCCCTTCGCGCCCGCGGCATAGGCAGGCAACCGAGTGTGGCCGCCGGGAACGATGGTGTTTTCAGGCCGCTTGCGGGTGACGACCGCATCACCGGGCGCAAAGATTGCCGCGATGTCAGAGGGGCGATCCGCCGGGCCGCCACGGGCCAGCACCCCAGCCACCTGCGGCGCCTTTAGCGCTTTTTCCGCCAGCGGGCTGGGCGCAGGATCGGCCTTGCCCGCCAGTTCCTCACGGCTGACCACCCCGCGGGCGACCAACATATCAGCCACCCCGGCGAGCCACTTCTCGTAATAGCTGAACCGCATGTAATCGGTGGGGGCGAGACATTCGCGGGCATGGCGCGACACGTCGATGTTCCATTTGCCTAAGGTGCCGGTGGCCAAGGTCAGCGCCAGCGCGCGGCGGTGCCACTCGGCGTGAAAAATCGCATCTTCGGCCTCGGGTGTGACCGGGCCATCGCCGAAACGCCCGCCCATATCATGCACGCGGGTCATGGGGCTTTGGCCAATCCGGTGCCGATCATACTGTCGCGGGTGACAAGGTCGGCCAGCGCCGCGACATCCAAGCCCTCGCTTCCCGCCGGGCGCTGCGGGATCACCAGATAGCGCACCTCGGCTGTTGAATCCCAGACCCGTACGGCGGTGTCTGCGGGCAGGTCCACCCCGAATTCCGCCAGCACCTTGCGCGGTTCGCGCACCACGCGGGCGCGGTAGGCGTCGGATTTATACCAACCCGGCGGAATGCCCAGAAGCGGCCAAGGGTAGCAGGAGCACAGCGTGCAGACGACGATATTATGCACCTCATCCGTATTCTCGACCGCGACCATATGCTCGCCCTGCCGCCCGAAGAACCCCATCTCGGCCACCACGGCGGTCGCATCCTTGAGCAGCGCCGCGCGGAAATCACGATCGCTCCACGCGCGGGCGACGACCTCAGCCCCGTTGCGCGGGCCGATGCGGTTCTCATAGGTGTCGATGATCTCATCCAATGCGGCGGGGTCAATCAGCCCCTTGGCGGTCAGCAGCGTTTCCAGCGCCTTGACCCTGAGCGCAGGCTCGGGCGGCAGCAGGGCATGGGAGTGGTCGTGGTCTGAATGATCATGAGGCATGGCGGCAGACTGCCCCAGAGGGGATCGGCTGTCCATCGCCGATCAGAGCCAATTCCTTCATTTCTCTGCAAAGAAAATGGGCGAATTTGCCCGCATTTCATGCTATAGTATTCCTACGAAGCGAGTCTGCACCACCTTAATTCCAGGATAACCCTCTTACATATTGTGGTTGAGTACTGCTTCAAAAGACCGTCGCCCCCATGCGGCGGTCTTTGCTCGTGCCGCGCGTCCGTCTGGTGCCCCCTCCCCGCTTTTCACCCCGGTCCGATCGCTGCTCGGCGGCAATCCACCCTTGCCCCCATGGGCAAAGACGAATAGATACCCGCCAACCAAAACCGAAAGCTGTCGTACCCATGGAAAATGTCGTTCTGATCATTCACCTGATTCTGGCCCTCGGCCTGATCGCCGTGGTACTGCTGCAACGGTCTGAGGGCGGTGGCCTTGGCATGGGTGGTGGCGGCGGCGGTGCCGTTTCGGGCCGCTCTGCCGCGACGGCACTGGGCAAGGTGACATGGATCCTTGCCGCTGGTTTCATCGCCACCTCGATCACGCTGACCATCATCGCGGCGGAAAAATCCGCAGGCTCGTCGGTCATCGACCGGCTGAGCGCGACACCGCCCGCCCAGAACCAAGATGGCAGCCCTGCCCTGCCTGCGGGCGACGATCTGCTGCCGCCTTCCGCGGATGGCAACTCACCGCTGGTCCCTGCGGCCGATTAAGCTAACGAACACAAAACCTTGAGGCACGGCCTTGTTCCGCAACTGCATGTTGCGGCAGGCCTTGCCTCACACGCACGAATCCTGTAAGGCTTAAATCCCGTGGTGCTGCGGTTTTCCGCAGCGCGTTTGGCTGGTTTTTGCCTGCAACAAACTTTGATTTCACGGGGGTCTCCGATCACATGGCACGCTATATCTTCATCACAGGCGGTGTGGTCTCGTCGCTGGGCAAGGGTCTGGCCTCGGCGGCCTTGGGCGCCTTGCTTCAGGCACGCGGTTTTTCGGTTCGTCTGCGCAAGCTGGACCCCTACCTGAACGTCGATCCCGGCACGATGTCGCCGTTTGAACATGGCGAAGTCTTCGTCACCGATGATGGCGCGGAGACCGACCTCGACCTTGGGCACTATGAGCGCTTCACCGGCGTGGCCGCACGGAAAACCGACAGCATCAGTTCGGGCCGGGTCTATTCCACCGTGCTGGAGAAAGAACGCCGCGGCGACTATCTGGGAAAGACCATTCAGGTTATCCCCCACGTCACCAATGAAATCAAAGACTTCATCGATATCGGCGATGATGAGGTCGATTTCATGCTCTGCGAAATCGGTGGCACCGTGGGCGATATCGAAGGTCTGCCCTTCTTTGAAGCGATCCGCCAGTTCAGCCAAGACAAGCCGCGCGGGCAGTGTATTTTCATGCACCTCACGCTGCTGCCCTACGTCAAAGCCAGCGGCGAATTGAAGACCAAGCCGACGCAGCACTCGGTCAAAGAGCTGCGCTCCATCGGCATCGCGCCTGACATTCTGGTCTGCCGGTCCGAGGGCCCGATCCCCGCGAAAGAACGCGAGAAACTGGCGCTCTTCTGCAACGTGCGCCCGGATTCGGTGATCGCCGCGCAAGACCTTAAATCGATCTACGAAGCGCCCTTGGCCTACCACCGCGAGGGGCTGGATCAGGCGGTTCTGGATGCCTTCCAGATCACCCCTGCCCCCAAGCCGAACCTGCGCCGTTGGGAAGACGTGGCCGACCGCATCTACAACCCCGAAGGCGAAGTCAAAGTCGCCATCGTCGGCAAATACACCCAGCTTGAAGACGCCTATAAATCCATCGCCGAGGCGCTGACCCATGGCGGCATGGCCAACCGGGTCAAGGTTAACGTGGAATGGGTCGACGCCGAGATTTTCGACAGCGAAGACCCCGCGCCGCATCTTGAAGGTTTCCACGCGATCCTCGTCCCCGGCGGCTTTGGCGAGCGTGGCACCGAAGGTAAGATCAAGGCCGCGCAATATGCCCGTGAGCACAAGGTCCCCTACCTCGGTATCTGCCTTGGCATGCAGATGGCGGTGATCGAAGCCGCGCGAAACGTGGCCGGACTGAAATCTGCGGGGTCAGAAGAGTTTGACCATGAGGCAGGCAAAAAGCGTTTCGAGCCGGTGGTTTACCACCTGAAAGAATGGGTGCAGGGCAACCACAAGGTGGCGCGGAAGGTCGATGACGACAAAGGCGGCACCATGCGTCTGGGTGCCTATGACGCGACGCTGGCCGAAGGCTCGCGCGTGGCCGAAGCCTATGGCACCACCACAATCGATGAACGTCACCGTCACCGTTATGAGGTCGACATCGCCTATAAGGAACAGCTTGAGAAGGCTGGGCTGAAATTCTCGGGCATGTCGCCGGATGGCAAGCTGCCAGAGATCGTGGAATGGTCGGATCACCCGTGGTTCATCGGCGTTCAATTCCATCCTGAGCTGAAGTCAAAGCCGTTTGATCCACATCCCTTGTTCAAGGATTTCGTGCGTGCCGCGAAGGATGTGTCGCGGTTGGTATAAGATCGAAGGCCCGAGCGTTAAACGCCGGGCCTTTTTCTGTCTGGCAGCCATCACAAGGCCCGGAATCAAGCCGCAGGCGCCGGGCCATCGCCTGCCCGCCCGCCACGCCGCAGGCGTGCCATCATTCATTCGCCGCACCTGCGGTGCGACGGGTAGGCTATGGCCCTCTCCGCTCTTTCGCGTTGCACCCGCCAACCACTCCGCTACAGCTAGACCATGCTGAGCTATCAACACATCTACCACGCCGGAAACCTAGCAGACGTGCAGAAACACGCGCTTTTGGCGTGGATGCTGTCGTATCTCACCCGCAAGGACAAACCGCTCACCTATCTGGAAACCCACGCAGGCCGGGCGCTCTATGACCTGTCGGACGCGACGGCGGAAAAGACCGGCGAAGCGCGGCAGGGCATCGACAAGGTGGCCGGTTGGTTCGCCCCCGATCACCCCTATTCCCAAGTCTTGCAAGAGTTGCGCGAGACCCACGGCCCCCGCGCCTACCCCGGCTCACCTCTGCTGGCTGCGAAACTGCTGCGCCCCGATGACCGCATCCATCTGGCCGAGTTGCACCCGCAAGAGCATAGCGCGCTTGATCTGGCGATGTCGCCCTATCCGGTGAAATGCCACCTCAGCGATGGGTTCGAGATGGCCTTTGCCCTCACCCCGCCCACGCCGCGCCGGGGGATGCTGCTGATTGATCCCTCCTATGAGATCAAGACCGATTACGAGACCATCCCGCGCCAGATCGCCAAGCTTAACCGCGCGTGGAACGTCGGGATCATCGCCCTGTGGTATCCGATCCTGACCAACCGCGCGCATATACCGATGCTCGACACGCTCGCGGCCAACCACCCCGATGCGCTGCGCCACGAAGTGCGCTTCCCGCCTGCGCGCCCCGGTCATGGCATGGTCGGCTCGGGCATGTTCGTGATCAATCCCCCCTACGGGCTGGCAACTGAGGCGCAGAACCTCACCGCCCGTTTCGCCACTTTGACCCAACAGGAGAGATAACAAATGCCAAAGGGCTATTGGATCGCCACTATGGATATCCACGACACCGCGATTTATGATAAATACCGCGCCGCCAATGCCAAACCATTCGCGGATTACGGCGCGCGTTTCCTCGTGCGCGGCGGCACCCAACAAGTCCGCGAAGGCCAGATGCGCGCCCGCACTGTTGTCTTGGAATTCGACAGCTATGCCGACGCGGTCGCCTGCTACGAAAGCCCCGGCTACCAGCGTGCCAAAGACATCCGCCTGAACGTGGCCGATGGGTCTTTGGTGATCGTAGAAGGCTATGACAGCTAAATCCATGCGGACCATTGCAGGAACCAGCGCGCCCCACGCGCAGTTTCCTCTATGGCGACCCTGTTTCCTGCGATAAGTGAGCCCCATGCTGAACCGACTGTTCCCCCGCCGTAAGGCACAGCCGAAACCTTTGCCGCAGCCCAATGCTCAACTGGCACTGGGCGCGCTTTTGGTGCGTGTGGCCTTTGCGGATCGTAACTACCGCGCCTCTGAAATCGGCCAGATCGACCAGATTCTGGCGCGGACCTTTGGATTGAAACCGATTGAGGCCGCCAAGCTGCGCGCCACGTGCGAGGCGCTGGAGCGTGACGCCCCCGGCACGCCTGAGTTCACCCGCATCCTGCGCGAAGAGGTCGACTATGCCGACCGCAAAGCACTGGGCGAGGCGATGTGGCAGGTGGCCCTCTCGGACGGGGCGCGCAATGATGACGAGGAAATCCAGCTTGTCGCCATCGAAACCGCGCTTGGCCTATCGGATGAGGATATGGCCGCAGCCCGCGCCAACGCCTTGAATACGCTCTGACATTCCCTTTCCCCGCAGCAGGATGATAACGCACTTATGTTTGGTGACTTTCTCAAACGGCTGACCCAGCCCGAACCCGACCCATTGGCCGACAACGATGCCCGCCTCGCGCTGACCGCGCTTTTGGTCCGCATCGCCCGGTCCGACAATGACTACGCAATGAGCGAACGGCGCTTGATCGACCGGATCGCGGCTGAACGCCACGGGCTGAATGAGGCCGACGCCACCGCCCTGCGCGAAGAAGCCGAGGCGCTTGAGGCGCAAGCCCCCGACACCGTGCGCTTTACCCGCGCGATCAAAGACGCGGTGCCCTATGAGCGTCGGCTAGAGGTAATCGAGGCGCTTTGGCAGGTGGTTTTGGCCGATGGCAGCCGCTCTGATGAAGAAGACGCGCTGCTGCGGTTGGTGTCGAACCTATTGGGCGTCACCGATACCGACAGCGCCATGGCGCGCCAGCGTGTCGCCAAGGAAAGCTGACCTAGCGTCAGCACCGGTGCTGCGGTGCAACGCGGGCCAAACTCTGCGTTGCAATTTCCGTCGATTCGTCGCTTTATAGCGCACTGAAATGACAGATTGGCGACAGTTTCCGTGACGACAGATACCCCGGTTATCCAGATCAAGAACCTTCACAAAGCCTATGGCTCACTGGAGGTTCTCAAAGGGGTCGATCTGACCGCCCCGCGTGGCCATGTGATCTCGCTGATCGGCTCATCGGGTTCTGGAAAATCCACCCTTTTGCGCTGCTGCAACCTGTTGGAAGACAGCCAACAGGGCGAAGTGATTTTCAAAGGCGAACCGGTGCGCTGGAAAGGCAACGGCCACCAGCGCTGCCCGGCGGACGCCAAACAGGTGCTGCGCATTCGTACCAACCTGTCGATGGTGTTCCAGCAGTTCAACCTCTGGGCGCATATGTCGATCCTGCAAAACGTCATGGAAGCACCCCTGACCGTGCTGGGCCGCGACCGGGCAGAGGTGGAGCGCGCCGCGCGCGGCTATCTCGAAAAGGTCGGGATCGGCGACAAATGCGATGTCTACCCTGCCCAACTGTCCGGCGGCCAGCAACAGCGCGCCGCCATCGCCCGTGCACTCTGCATGGAGCCCGAGGCGCTGCTGTTTGATGAGCCGACCAGCGCGCTCGACCCCGAGCTGGAGCAGGAAGTCGTCAAAGTTATCAAGGATCTGGCCGCAGAGGGGCGCACGATGGTGATCGTGACCCACGATATGAAACTGGCGGCTGACGTCAGCGATCATGTCGTCTTTTTGCACAAAGGTCTGATCGAAGAACAAGGGACGCCCGAAGAAGTCTTCGGCGCGCCCAAATCGGAACGTCTGCGTGGGTTCCTTTCGGCAACCCAGCCTGCGTAAACAAAAACCAAAGGGAGTTACCAAATGAAAAAGATCCTACTGGCAAGCGCCGCGCTCAGCATGACTGCTGGTTTCGCGATGGCCGAAGCACATGGCAAAACCATCCGCATGGGCACCGAGGGCGCCTACCCCCCCTACAACTTCATCAACGACGCCGGCGAAGTTGACGGTTTCGAGCGTGAGCTGGGCGACGAGCTTTGCAAACGCGCCGAGCTGACCTGTGAATGGGTGAAAAACGACTGGGACAGCATCATCCCCAACCTCGTGTCGGGCAACTACGACAACATCATGGCCGGGATGAGCATCACCGACGAGCGGAAGGAAGTCATCTCCTTCACGCAGAACTACTATCCGCCGACCGCTTCCGCTTATGTTGCGGCCTCTGAGGATGCGGACATCGAAGGCGGCGTTGTTGCAGGTCAGACAGCGACCATCCAAGCCGGTCACGTTGCCGAAAGCGGTGCCACGCTGATCGAATTCGCGACCCCCGAAGAAACCGTCGCGGCCGTGCGCAACGGCGAAGCCGACGCGGTATTCGCTGACAAAGATTACCTCGTTCCGATCGTCGAGGAATCCGGCGGTGAGTTGATGTTCGTGGGCGACGATGTCCCGCTTGGCGACGGCATCGGCATGGGTCTGCGCCAGTCCGACACCGAACTGCGCGACACATTCGACGCCGTCATCACCGAGATGAAAGAAGACGGCTCGCTGAACGAAATGCTCAAAAAGTGGTTCGGCGACGACACCAACACCTACGAGTGATCCAACCTCAGGCGCGCCCTTCGCGGCGCGCCTGACCTTCCCTGCGCGGCACCCTCGCGCGGATCAGCCCTCGCGCAGCACCCTCGCGCGGACCAGCCCATGGGGGCCCATGTTTTCTTTCTGCTCTGACCCATCGATCCTGAACGACTGGTTCTGGACCGCCTGTTACCTGACAACCGGCGTTCATATGTCGTTCTACATGTCCTTCCTTAAGGTCTTGATGCTGCTTGCCGTGACCGCGCCTGTGGCGCTGGCCTTCGGCTTTGGCGGGGCCATGATGGCGCGTGCGCGTTTCGCGCCGCTGAGTTGGGTCGGCAAAGGTTATATCGCGCTGGTGCGCGGTGTGCCGGATATCGCCTTCTTTCTGTTTTTCGTCATCGCCTTGGATCAGGGCATCGAATACCTGCGTCACAAGGCGCTCTGTTCCGATTGGGACATGCCGGTCCGTCAAGGCAGCGATTTCGTGGTCTGTCAGGCCGCCAAAATGCCTTTGGGCAATGCCGCGCAATGGGTGCATGAGACCTATGGTTTCGGGCTTGCGGTCTTTACCTTTGCGATCGTCTTCGGCGCTTTTGCGGCCAACGTCCTGTTTGGTGCCATGCGCGCCGTGCCCCGGGCGCAGCTTGAGACCGCCGAGGCTTACGGCATGAACCACCGCCAGACCTTCTGGCGGGTGCTGGTGCCGCAGATGTGGGTCTATGCCCTGCCCGGTCTCAGCAACCTGTGGATGGTGCTGATCAAGGCCACGCCGCTGCTGTTTCTCTTGGGCGTCGAGGATATCGTCTATTGGGCGCGCGAACTGGGCGGCACCAAGACGCCGCGCTTTACCGACTATCCGCACCCCGACTGGCGCATGTGGTACTTCCTCGGACTGCTGGTGTTCTACCTGCTTTTTACCCGGATTTCCGAGATTTCATTGGACCGCCTGATGAAACGACTGACACGCGGCCAAGCCACCACCGGCGGCGAAGCCCAGCGGAGGGCCGGCGCATGAGCTGTCTGCAAACGATTCAGGACTACGGTCTGCGGTCCCTTGGCTATGGCGAACGGCTGCTGCCGCGCGAGGGTTTCACGCTTTGCGAACAGTTCACGCTGATCGGCTCAGGGATGCTGTGGAACATCTACTTTGGCGTTATCGCCCTGCTGACTGGCTTCTTCTTTGCCACAGCGCTTGGCGTTGGAAAGGCCAGTCCGAACCCTTGGTTCCGCAAACCGGCGGAGTGGTTCATCTTCATCTTTCGTGGCTCGCCGCTCTTTATCCAGTTCTTCTTTGGTTACTTCCTGTTTCTGTCGCTGAAGTCCGAATACGCTTTCTTCGCCCCCTTCACCGCGGCATGGCTTGGGGCGCTGATCGTGCTCTTTCTCAACACTGCCGCATATTCGGGCGAAATTTTTTACGGTGCGCTGCAATCCATCCCCAAGGGCGATGTCGAGGCCGCAGATGCCTATGGTCTGTCCGGTTGGTCGCGCTTTCGCCGGGTGATCTGGCCCACCTCGCTGCGGCTCGCTTGGCCCGCCTATACGAATGAGGCAATTTTCCTGTTTCACGCCACGACACTGGTGTTTTTCAGCGGTTTCCCGGCATGGCAACAGCGCGGTGATGCGCTCTATTACGCCAGCTATTTTGCCGACAAAACCTTCAATCCCTTCATCCCCTATCCCATTCTTGCCGGTTATTTCATCCTTCTGACGCTCTGCATCATCGGCGTCTTCGGTTTGATCAATTCCCGCCTCAACCGCCACCTGCCCCAAGCGCAACGCCGTAAAATTCGCTTGCGTCCTAATTTGATCCGGTAGTATCCATTATTTGATCAAATTACGCGGCGCGTGGGCGCCAACCGCTTTTGCCCTCGGGCGAACCGCTTTGTGACATGCCCACCGCCTTTGCAGGTGACGTATGAACAACTGGCTTCGTAAAAACCCCCAAGTCCGCACCATCCGTGTGGCCGCCGCCGATCTCAATGGCCAAGCGCGGGGCAAGCGCATTCCGTCGCGTTTTGCCGATAAGGTGACAACCGAAGGCACCCGCTTTCCGGTCTCGGTGCTGAACCTCGACATCTGGGGCGAGGATATCGACGACAGCCCGCTGGTGTTTGAAAGCGGCGATGCGGATGGCGTGCTGAAACCGACCGAGCGGGGCTTCATGCCAATGCCATGGCTCGACGCGCCCTCGGCCCTTCTGCCGATCTGGATGTTCCGCGAAGATGGCCGCCCCTACCCCGGCGATCCGCGCCATGCGCTGCGCGCGGTGCTGGACCGCTACAAGGCGCGCGGGCTGACGCCGGTATGCGCGGTGGAGTTGGAGTTCTTCCTCATTGACGACTCGGACCGCAACCTTCAGGTGCCGATCTCGCCCCGCTCGGGCAAACGGCGCAAGGCGGCCGAGACCATGTCGATCCGCGCGCTTGACCAGTTCGATCTGTTCTTCACCGATCTCTATGACGCCTGCGAAGAGATGGACATCCCCGCCGACACCGCCATTTCCGAGGCGGGTCTGGGCCAGTTCGAGATCAACCTGATGCATTGCGACGACGCCCTGCGCGCCGCCGACGACGCATGGCTGTTCAAAATGCTGGTCAAAGGGCTGGCGCGGCGGCACGGCTTTGCCGCAAGCTTTATGGCGAAACCCTATGAGGATTACTCCGGCTCTGGCCTGCACACGCATTTCTCGGTGCTGGATGAAAATGGCGACAACATCTTTGACGATGGCGGGCCCAAGGGGACCGACACGTTGCGCCACGCCGTGGCGGGCTGCATGAACGCGATGCGGGGCTCGGCGCTGGTCTTCTGTCCGCACGCCAACAGCTTTGACCGGATGGTGCCGGAATCCCATGCGCCCACCGGGGTATGCTGGGCCTATGAAAACCGCACCGCCGCGATCCGCATCCCTTCGGGCAGCCACAAGGCGCGGCGGATCGAACATCGGGTCTCTGGCGGCGACGTGAACCCCTATCTGATGCTGGCCGCCGTTCTGGGCGCGGCGCTTAACGGGATCGAAGACGCGGCAGAACCGCCTGCCCCGATCACCGGCAACGCCTATGCCGCCGATCTGCCGCGCATGCCCAGCGATTGGAAAACCGCTATCGACTTGTTTGAAAGCTGCCCCCATGTCGCACGGATCTTTGCCCCCGAGATGGTCCGCAACTTCGTGCTGACGAAACGCCAAGAATTGCATTACATGCAAGAATTGACCCCAGAGGAACAGGTCGAGATCTATCTCGACACTGTGTAACAGGTGACACATGAAAATCGGCATTCTTCAAACCGGCCATTCTCCCGAGGACTTCCGCGAACAGCTGGGCGACTATGGCGAAATGTTCACCAAGCTGCTGGACGGTCATGACTTTGACTTTCAAATCTGGTCGGTCGTCGATGGGATCTTGCCCGAAAGGGTGGATGAAGCCGATGGCTGGCTCATCACCGGGTCCAAACACGGCGCTTACGAGGATCACGACTGGATCCCGCCGCTGGAAGACTTCATCCGCGAAACCTATGCCGATGGCCGCCCGATGATTGGCGTCTGTTTTGGCCATCAGGTCATCGCCCAAGCGCTTGGCGGCAAGGTCGAAAAGTTCACCGGCGGCTGGTCGATCGGCCGCACTGAATACGACATGGACGGAGACAAGCTGGCGCTCAACGCATGGCATCAGGATCAGGTTGTCGAACTGCCCGAGGGTGCCAAGGTCGTCGCCTCGTCTGATTTCTGCCCCTATGCGGCGCTGGCCTATGACAACCGCATCTGGACGGTTCAGCCACATCCCGAATTCGGCCATGATTTCATCGACGGGCTGATCAAAACCCGTGGCAAGGGCGTGGTGCCAGACCACCAGCTTGAACAGGCGACCGCCGCGCTTGGTGGCCCCATTGATAACCAAAAAATCGCGGACCAAATGGCCGCATTCTTCAAAGACAACAGGAAAGAGAGGGCCTGATGGCCGAGGATTGGACAGAAGCACTACCCGAAGCGGCGCGCGCCTATCTTGAGGGCCGGCGTCTGGACGAAGTGGAATGTATCATCCCCGACCTGCCCGGCATCGCCCGCGGCAAGGCTGTCCCGGCGTCGAAATTCGCGCGGCAGGATTACTTTCACCTGCCCGACAGCATCTTTTACCAGACCATCACCGGTGAATGGGGCGAAGCGGCAGGCGACGATGGGTTCATTGAAAAAGACATGATCCTGCGCCCGGATATGGACACGGCCACCGCCGCCCCATGGACCGGGGACTGGACGCTTCAGGTCATCCACGACGCCTATGACCGCAACAATGAGCCGGTGGCCTATTCGCCGCGCAATGTGCTTAAACGGGTGGTGCAACTGTACCGCGACAAGGGATGGGAGCCTGTGGTGGCCCCTGAGATGGAATTCTTCCTTGTGGCGCGCAACATCGACCCGGCCAAGGAAATTCAGCCGATGATGGGCCGCTCGGGCCGCCCCGCTGCGGCGCGGCAGGCCTATTCGATGACCGCCGTGGATGAATTCGGCCCCGTCATCGACGACATCTATGACTTCGCCGAGGCGCAGGGTTTTGAGATCGACGGCATCACCCAAGAAGGCGGCGCTGGCCAGCTTGAGATCAACCTGCAGCACGGCGATCCGGTACGGCTCGCCGACGAAGTGTTTTACTTCAAACGCCTGATCCGCGAAGCGGCGATGCGGCACGAGTGCTACGCCACCTTCATGGCCAAGCCGATTGCCGATGAGCCGGGCAGCGCGATGCATATCCACCACTCGGTGCTCGACGTGAAAACCGGCGAAAACATCTTTGTCGATACGGATGGGGAAGAGACTGCGCCCTTTCAGCATTTCATTGCCGGGCTGCAAAACCACATGCCTTCGGCGTTGGCCGTGATCGCGCCCTACGTCAACTCCTATCGCCGCTACGTCAAGGATCACGCCGCGCCGATCAACCTTGAGTGGGGCCGCGACAACCGGACCACAGGCATCCGCGTGCCGCTCTCGGGGCCGAAATCGCGCCGGGTTGAGAACCGTCTCGCGGGGATGGATTGCAACCCCTACCTCGGCATCGCCGCCAGCCTCGCCTGCGGTTATCTGGGCCTGATCCAGCAGAAAGAGCCGCTGCCCGAATTCAAGGGCGACGCCTATGTCGGCGAAGGGGACATCCCCCAAGTTCTGGGCCAAGCGCTTGATCTGTTTGAGGAAGCCACAGAGTTGCACGAGGCTTTGGGTCCGGAGTTCGCCCGCGTCTATTCCATCGTGAAACGGGCGGAATACGAAGAGTTCCTTCAGGTCATCTCGCCTTGGGAACGTGAACATCTGCTGATGAACGTCTAACGCCCGGAGGCCCGATGAACCTGCTATACGCCAACGACACGCCCGGCCAGTACCCCACCAGCTGGTACGCCGCCACCGCCACGAAGCACGCGGCCCACCCGCCGCTTCAAGGCGACACCAAAGCCGATGTCTGTGTCGTTGGCGGGGGCTATACCGGCCTTTCGGCCGCGCTGCATCTGGCCGAGGCGGGCTATGACGTGGTGCTCTTGGACGCGCAGCGCGTGGGCTTTGGTGCGTCGGGCCGCAACGGCGGGCAGTTGGGGTCAGGCCAGCGGGTTGAGCAGGACGGTCTTGAGAAAATGCTGGGCCACGCGCATGCCACCAAGCTCTGGGAGATGGGGCAAGAGGCCAAGGCGCTGGTCAAATCGCTGATCGAAAAGCATGAGATCGACTGCCAACTGAAACCCGGCGTGGCATGGACCGGGTCAACCGCCTCTGACGTGCGGCATCTGCACGACTATGCAGAGCATCTGCAAAAGAACTACGGCTATGATGAGATCGAGGTGCTGGATCACGCCGCGCTGCAATCGGTTTGCCCCTCGCCCGACTACAAAGGCGGTGTGCTGGATATGGGTGCGGCGCATCTGCATCCGCTGAACTATGCGCTTGGCCTTGCAAGCGCCGCCGCCGCCGCGGGGGTGCGCATTCATGAGACAAGTCCCGCCGAGAACATCGTCGAAGGCAGCAAGGCACTGGTGCAGACCGCCACCGGCAGCGTCACCGCCGACCATGTGGTGCTGGCCTGCAATGGCTATCTGGGCAATTTGAATGGTGAAGTGGCGGCGCGGGTCATGCCGATCAACAACTTCATTGCCGCCACCGAACCCTTGGGCGACCGCGTAAACGATGTGCTGCCCCGCGACGTGGCGGTGGCTGACAGCCGGTTCGTGGTGAATTACTTCCGGCTGTCGCACGACGGGCGCCTGCTTTTCGGGGGGGGCGAAAGCTATGGCTACCGGTTCCCGCAGGACATCGCCGCCAAGGTGCGCAAACCGATGTCGCAGGTCTTTCCGCAGTTGAAGGATGTTAAGATCGACTATGCTTGGGGCGGCACCTTGGGCATCACGATGAAGCGCCTGCCCTATGTCGCGCGGCTGGCGCCGAACATCTTATCGGCCTCGGGCTATTCTGGCCACGGCGTCGGTACGGCGACCCACGCAGGCTATCTGATGGCCAAGGCGATCGAGGGCAATGCCGATGGGTTCGACACGATGGCCGCGATCCCGACGCAGGCATTTCCGGGTGGCGCCTCTCTACGCAGCCCGCTGCTGGTGCTGGCCATGCTCTGGTATGCGACGCGGGATCGGCTGGGTCTTTGACTTCGGCGGCGTGAGCGGCAATGGCGGGGGGGTCGTTTTGGGCGGGCCTGTAAAAAGAGGGGGCGCTGCCCCCATCGCGCCGGGGGCGCGATTCCCCCGCGGGTATTTAAGAAAGAATGAAGGAAGAACTGGGGTGCAGGCTGCGCTGGTCTTCTCTTGGCCTGAGCGGCGCGTTGTTTTACAATTCTGGAAATCATTATTCAGGATTTTGAAATATGGCTTTGCCCGACATGCACCGCGCCGAACCTATCCCCGCTGAAGCCGAGGCCGCCATTGCGGCGCTTTTGCAAAGCGGCGATCTTTTTCGCTACACCGCTGCAAAGGACGCACCCGTTTCCTTGCTGGAGGTCGAATTTGCGCAGATGATGGGCAACGAATATGCGCTGGCCGTTTCTTCATGCTCTGCCGCGCTGTTTCTGTCCTTGCTCGCCTTGGACCTGCCGAAAGAGGCGTCGGTGTTGATCCCCGGGTTTACTTTCGCCGCCGTGCCCTCTGCGGTGATCCACGCAGGCTGCAAGCCGGTGCTTTGCGAGGTAGGCGAGAATTACCGTGTCGATCTTGAGGATTTCGCCGCCAAATTGCCCGGTGTTCAGGCCGTGATTATCAGCCATATGCGCGGGCATACGTCGGATATGGATGCGATCATGACACTTTGTGAGGCCGCCGATATGCCGGTGATCGAAGACGCCGCCCATTCGCTGGGTACGCTTTGGCAGGGGCGAAAGATTGGCACGATTGGCAAAATCGGCTGTTTCTCTTTTCAGTCCTACAAGATGATCAACGCGGGCGAAGGGGGCATCTTGATCACCGATGATGCCGATTTGGTGGCCCGTGCCATCATCATGTCGGGCGCCTATGAGCATAATTGGAAGAAACACGCAGCCCTGCAAGACAGCTTTGCCACGTGGCAGAACCGGCTGCCGCTTTACAATCTGCGCATGTCGAACCTGTCGGCGGCGATCATCCGCCCGCAACTGTCGCATCTGCCGCGCCGGGTGGCGGATGGGCTGCGCAATCATGATCACATGGCCGCGCGGCTGGCGGCCTCACCGTTGATCGATGTGCCAAGCCCGCTGCCCGGAGAGACCCGCGCGCCGGATTCGATCCAGTTCAATCTGGTGGGCCTGCCCGATGCCACGATCCGTGCCTTCGCCGCGGCGGCAGAGGCGGCGGGTGTGAAGGTGCAGGTCTTTGGCCAGAGCAGCGATAACGCCCGGGCTTTTTGGAACTGGCAATTCATCGAAGACCTGCCTGACCTGCCGCGTACCCGCGCCATGTTGATGCGGGCCTGTGACGTGCGCCTGCCGGTTCAGTTGACGCTGGATGAGATCGACGCTGTGGCGGATGTGATCTTGGCGGCGCTGGCCGATGTGGCGGATGCGCAGGCCGCATAGGGTGCACCGAAAGGAGGGAGGGCAGGGCTCCCTCACCGGGAGTGGGTCAGTTCAGCTTTGACAGTTTGTCTTGCAATTCGGCCAACTGCTTTTTGATCGCATCCAGATCATCGCCCTGTTCGGCCTGCTGCTTGGGTGGTTCCGGTGCGGTCGATTTGGCCCAGCCCCCTGTCATCGCTTTCATGAAGGCTTCTTGCTGCGCCTGCATCGCTTCCATGCCGGGCATTTTGGCCATTGGGTTCATCGCGCTCATGTTTTCGACCACTTTGCTCTGCCCATCGCGGAGCATGTCGAAAGAAGCCTGCAAGAACTGCGGCACCACCGAAACATTGCCCGACATATAGCTGCGGACTAGATCGGTCAGCACATCGACCGGCAAGACGGCTTCGCCCCGACTTTCGTGTTCGGCGATGATTTGCAACAGATATTGCCGTGTCAGGTCATCGCCAGACTTCAGGTCAACGATCTGAACCTCACGGCCATCGCGGATGAAACCGGCGATATCCTCCAAGGTGACGTAATCGCTTGTTTCGGTATTGTAGAGCCTGCGGCTGGCATAGCGTTTTATCAGCAAGGGCTTCGGTTTGTCCGCCATGATGTTACTCCCGACCAGTGGTGCTGCATCGCAGCTTAGGACAGGGATCAGCAAATAGAAAGAGCGCATGACAAAAGGGCAGGCCCGATTGGACCTGCCCTTTTTCTAGGCATCATGCCGAGAAGATAAAACCGACGGGCGGTTTACTTCACGGTGGATTTCTTAGCAGCAGCCTGAGCGTTCTCGGCTGTTTTGGTCGCTGCGGCGGTGGCGTCGCTCTGGAATTCTTTGCCAGCCGACATCATCAGCTCAACAGTGTCCATCTGCACCTTTTTCGCGATCTCGGCGAAGGCGGCCATATGCTCGGCCGCGGATTCAGCGGAGGCGGAAGCGAAATCGGTCATCGCTTTGGCGTAGTCTGTGGGCTCGGCTTTGACTTTGGTCATCTCGGTCAGGCGGGACAGAGTTTCTTTGGTCCAGGCGGTGGAGATATCAGCCGATTTTTCAGCCGCGTCAAAAGCAACGCCCGAGAGTTTCTCGTTCAGGGAGGCGGTGTTTTTGAATGCGTCTTGCATGGCGGCGTTATCCACGGGGAAAGCGCCCATAATGTCTTTGAACATCGCGGTCATGTCAGGTGTCTTGGTCATGTCTCAATCCTTTTACTGCTACTGTGGCAAGGGAGCGGGAAGACCCGTCCGTTTCGCGTCTGACCACAATATAGATGCCGCAGTGCAGCATTTCAAGGTTTTTTCTGCATTGCAGCATAAGCTGCTTAGCGCGCTAAGATTACGTAAGGTAATCAGTCATTTGCCTTGCGGGCCACATAGGCGCCCGGCGCGTCGCCAAGTACCTCGCGGCCATCATCGCCGGGAAAGCGCGCGGGAATCATAGTGCCTGCACGTTTGACCAGCCACTTGCCCCACCGCGGCCACCATGACCCTTCGTGATAAGTTGCGGCCTCGCGCCAGGCTGCGTAATCTTGGCTAAGATCACCGTTCACATAGTGGCCGTATTTATTGCGGCTGGGCGGGTTCACGATGCCCGCGATATGGCCTGATTGCGCCATGATGAAGGTCTTGTCCTTTGAACCCATCTGCTGCACGCCGCGGTAGCAGTCTTTCCACGGCGCGATATGGTCGGTCTCGCAGGCCACAGCGCAGAGCGGCACCTCGATATCGTCGAGGGTCAGCCGCTCGCCCAGCAGTTTATACCCGCCCTCGGCCAATTCATTCCGCTGGCACAGGCCGCGCAGATATTGCATCGCCATTTGCCCCGGCAGATTGGCCCCGTCCCCGTTCCAATAGAGCAGATCAAAGGCCGGTGGGGTCTCTCCCATCATATAGCTGCGCACGGCGGGGCCATAGACCAGATCGTTGGAGCGCAGAAAAGAGAATGTCCGCGCCATGACCACGGAGGGCAGGATGCCCTTGTCCGCCGTCTCGGCCTCGATCCCGTCGATGAAGTCATTGGTGAGGAAGGGCTGGAATTCGCCCTGATCCGAGAAATCGGTGAGCGCGGTGAAGAAGGTCGCGGATTTGATCGACGTGTCGCTGCGTTTTTTCAACAGCGAGAGCGTCAGCGCCAGCGTGGTGCCTGCAATACAATATCCGACGACATTCACGCGCTTTTCATCCGTGATCGCCTTCACCTCTTCAATCGCTGCGAGGTAGCCTTCTTCGACGTAATCCTCCATGCCGATCTGGGCATAGCTGACATCGGGGTTCACCCATGAGACGACGAACAGCGTGTGCCCCTGATCGACAAGCCATTTGACGAGGCTGTTCTGCGCCTTGAGGTCGAGGATGTAGAACTTGTTGATCCATGGGGGGAAGATCAGCAACGGGGTCTTGTGCACCTCTTCGGTGCTGGGCGTGTATTGGATCAGCTCGAACATGCGGTTGCGAAACACCACCTTGCCGGGCGTGGTGGCGATGTTACGGCCCAACTCAAAGGCGCTGTCATCCGCCAGTTTGACGACCAACTCGCCGTTGTTGGCCTCCAAATCAGCGATCAGGTTTTCCAGCCCCTTCACAAGACTCTCGCCTTCTGTCTCTACCGCGCGCTCCAAAACATCGGGGTTGGTGGCAAGGAAATTGGTCGGCGACATCATCGCGATGATCTGCTGGCTGAAATAGACCAGCCGCTTCTTCTCGGCCGGGTCCATGTCTTGGGCGTCTTCGACCGCTTGGCGCAGCGCTTCGGCGTTGATCAGATACTGCTGCTTGATGAAGTTGAAATAGGGATGGGTTTGCCACAGCGGATTGGCAAAACGTTTGTCGGTGGGCGCCTCCCCCTCGACCGGGGCCAGCCCGCCCTTGGCCAGCGCCTGCTGCGCCTCGACGAAATGGGCGACCGATTTGGTCCAATAGCCCATCTGATGCTCCATCAAACGGGCCGGATTTGTCATCGCCTCGGCCCAGTAAGACTGTGCTGCTTTCGCGAAAAGTTGTTGGTTCGGCCCGTCCAACGCGGGCTGATGGCCCTCGCGCTGCGACATCACGCGGGTCAGGCGCTTACTTAATTCTTCAACCTTTTTCAGGTTTTGCGCCATTCGAGACAGGGCTTGAGGCTCAGTGATCTCGGGATTTTCGGATTCTGTTGTCATCTTAACCCTTACCTCCTATCTTTGCAGGTGCAGCATAAAGGAGCCCCCACATGCGCTATATGGCCACCTACGACATGATGGAGTCCATCCGGAATACCAATCAATGGCTCGGCGCTTCGGCGCTTGCTATGGCATCCTACCCGGCTTTTTCTCTGTTTCCAAACCCTGCGATGGAATGGTTGGCGGCATGGGGCGAAGTGACGGAGCGTAGTTTCGCCCGCATGGTCGTGAAACCCGACTGGGACATTCCCCCAGTGGTCGGCCCCACGGGCCAAGATTGTCTGGTCAGCATCGAGCCGGTGATGGAACGCCCCTTTGGCGATCTGCTGAAATTCTCGGTCCAAGGCCGCAAAGAGACGGGCCGCAAGGTTCTGCTGGTTGCGCCAATGTCCGGTCATTATGCCACGCTCCTTCGGTCCACCGTGATCTCCCTGCTGCCTGATTGCGACGTCTATGTGACAGACTGGCACAATGCGCGTGATATTCCAGTTAGCGCAGGCAAATTCGACATCGAGGATTATACGCTCTACCTCGTTGATTTCATGCACCACCTTGGCCCCGACACCCATGTGATCGCGGTTTGCCAGCCTGCCCCGCTGACCTTGGCGGCCACCGCCTATCTGGCCGAGGAAGCGCCCGAGGCGCAGCCGCGCTCGCTGACGTTGATTGGCGGCCCGATTGACCCGGATGCCGCGCCTACCGATGTGACCGACTTTGGTCATAGTGTCACCATGGGCCAGCTTGAGCAGTTGATGATCCAGCAAGTCGGCTTCAAATACGCGGGCGTGGGCCGCAAGGTGTACCCCGGTCTGTTGCAACTGGCGTCGTTCATTTCGATGAACAACGACACCCACCGCGATGCCTTTACCAATCAGATCACCCGCGTAGCGCAAAAAGCGGCGCATGAGCATGACAAACACAACAAGTTCTACGACGAATACCTCGCCGTGATGGACATGCCGGCGGAGTTCTATCTGTCGACCGTGCAGCGCGTGTTTAAGGAACGTGAGATCGCGCGGAACGTCTTTACCGTGGCGGGCCGTCAGGTCGATATCGGCAAGATTACCACGGTGGCGGTCAAAACGGTTGAGGGCAGCAAGGATGACATCTCGGCCCCCGGCCAATGCATCGCGGCGCTTGATCTGCTGACCGGTCTGCCTGATTCCAAAAAGGCCAGCCATCTTGAAGATGGGGCGGGCCACTACGGGATTTTTGCAGGCAAAAGCTGGCGCAACAATATTCGGCCCTTGGTGCTGGACTTTATCGATGCCAACAATGGCCAGCCCGAGCCGAAAACGCCCGAGCCTCAGAAATCCAAGCCTCAGAAACCCGTGTCTCAGAAATCTGCGCCCAAGAAGACCGACAAACCGGCAGCGGCCTGAGCCGCCGCCCTATTGCAGCACCAGAGGTTGATGCAGCCAGTCGCGCAGCGCGGCGGTTGTGGCCTCTGGTGCCTCTAGGCTGGGCCAATGGCCTGCATCCTCCAGCACCGTCAGCTTGGCGTAGGGGATCATCTCGGCCATGAAGGCGTGGCGTTTGACGGGGCAGAGCATGTCATGCTCCCCACAAAGCACCAGTGCCGGCACCTTGCATTTGCGCAGCACGGCTTGCTGGTCCCGCCGCCGTTGCAAGGCACGGGACTGGCGCACAAAGGTATCGCCGCCCAGTGTCTCGGCCATTTCCATCGCGCGGGTCAGCACCTCGCCCCGTCCCTTGCCGGGGGCGAGAAAGCCCGAGGCCATCCGCGCCTGCATCGCCTCCCCCAGCTTGCCGGATTGCGCCATGATGATCTGCGGCTCCCGGTCCGCGGCGATGGCGGGCAGTTCGGCCAGCACCTGCGTCGCCAGCAAGGCAATGCGGCTGATCCGGTCGGGGGCGCGACGCAAAAGCTCCAGCGCCACCACACCGCCCATGCCCTGCCCCACCAACGCGAAACGCGGTGGCAGTTGATCCAAAAGGCCCGAGGCGATCTCTTCGATCCGTTCCCCTTGGGTGATCGGAGCCAGCACCACCGTGCTGCGCGGGGAGAGCGCTCGGACCTGTGGTGTAAAGACACGGGCATCGCACATCATGCCGGGCAGCAGAACAAGCGGCTCAGCCATTGCGCAGGATCCGCTGCGGTATGCGGTTGAAATGACGTGGTTTCATGCCGTCCCCCTTGGGTTTGGCGGTCTCTTAGCATGGGTGGTTTGGGGTGGCATCGGGGGCGCGACCTTATCGGCGGTTCCATGCCCGCGCCTTGGGTCAGCCCTCTCTACCGGAAACCTCGTTTATTGCCGCGACGATCATCGCCAGACAGCGCGCGTCTGAGAAGCGGTGATCGGCGTCTTTGACCAGCGTCAGTTGCATATCAGGGCTCTGCGCGTGCTCCAGCAGCCGCACCGCCGTGGCCGTGCTGACGGCGGTGTCCGCCGTGCCCTGCAGCAAGCGCACGGGGAACGGCAGGTTCAGCGGATCGCGCAGCACCAACCGCTTGCGCCCATCCTCGATCATGCGGCGGGTGATGACATAGGGCTCCATATAGTCCGACGGCAGTTCGACCTGCCCGACCTTTGCCAGCGTCTGTTTCTGCGCCTCGGTGAAGTTCGCCCAGTATCCGTCTTCGGTAAAATCAGGTGCGGCGGCGATGCCGACCAGCCCGGCAATACGCTCAGGCCACTGCCGCGCCAACAGCAGTGCCTGCCAGCCCCCCATGGACGACCCCACAACGATCAGCGGCCCCTCGGTCAGCGCCGTAACTGCGGCCAGCGTATCTTCGTGCCAATCGCCGATGCAGCCTTCGGCAAAGCTGCCCGAGGATTCCCCGTGACCGGAGTAGTCGAATCGCAGAAAGGCCCGCCCCTCGGCCCGCGCCCAGTCTTCGAGATAGACCGCCTTGGTCCCCATCATGTCGGACTTCAGCCCGCCGAGGAAAACAACGCAGGGCCCCGCCCCTTCGGTCTTGTGATAGGCGATGCGCCGCCCCTCTGGGGAGTCGATGAATTTGCTGTCTGCCATGCTGCCTCCGTCTTTGGCCCAATCATGGGCATCGCCGCGGATGAGGGCAAGTCAGTCCTCGGAAAGATGCTCAACCTCCGGCAGCCAATGGGCCAGAACCGCGGCGGCAACCGCCATCACGGCAAAGAGCATTAGCGTCGCCTGCGCCCCGATCAGCGCAGCACCACCGCCCAGCACCCCGGCCAGCAGCAAAAGCAATCCGATCACCGTATTGCTCACGGCGGCATAGGCGGCGCGGTGGTCTTTCGGGGCCATGTCGACCAGATAGGTCGAGCGCCCCTGCCGGACGCCATGATAAGCGATCATCAGGATGAACAGCACGCCGGGCATCGCCCAAACCGCCTGCGCCAAACCAAGGAACCACAGCCCCACCGCCAAGGCGATCGCCAGTGCGCCGACGATGCCCGTCAGCATCAGCACTCGGCGGCTCGACATATCTGACAGCCGCCCCCAGACATATGAGCTGACCAAGGATGCCAATGCCGAGGCCAGCACCAAGGCGCCCAACTGCCCCAACTGCCCGCCCTCCGACGATCCGGCCAGCACGACCAGATAGGGCGGCGCAAGGGCGGTCGATACCAAAAGCCCACGCACCAGAATGAACAGCCACAGGTCGCGATTGCCGCGCAGCAGTTTGAAATCCACGCCATCGGCCTTTTCGGTCTCGCTCGGCGTTTCTTCGATCGTAGAAAAAAGCAGCGCCGCCGCGACCCAAAGCCCCGCCGCCAGCGCAATCGCCACCACGACGACACCGCGGCTTTGAAACAGGCCCGACATCAAGAGCCCGGCAAAAATCACCACCCCGACCGAGGACACGGACCCCGCCAAACCGGTCACCGATCCACGCCGGGTTTTGCCCACGGTCTTGCCCAGAATTTCCTTGAACGACACCGAACAGGCGGCGCGGCAAACGGCCAGCAGCGCGAGGGCCGCGCAGATGGCATAGCCCGCCGTGGCCCCCTCAAGGCTCAGCGCGGCGAGGGCGATCAGCGCCGCCGCCACGCCCTGCCCGACCGAGCCCCACACCCAAGCCCATTTGCGCCGCGCCATGCGCTGCACCACGCCCGCCAGCGCGATCTGCGGCAAAAGCGATCCGGCCTCGCGGATCGGCACTAAGGCCCCCGCAAAGACCGCAGGCGCGCCGAGGGCACTCAGCAGCCACGCCAACACCAGCTTGGGATCGATCAGCCCATCGGCCACTTTTGTCATCGACAACGACAGGATATGGCGCAGCCCATTACGCGCCTCGGCCCGCTGCGCCTTGTCGTCCAACCCCGGTGCCGGGTCATCCGCCCCCGAAATCGTCTCGAAAGCGCGCTGCGCCGTGTCGTCTTGCATGCGACCCATCCTCGTTGTTGCCCGCCTGACATAGCGCGCCGCCGCAGGGCCGCAACTTGCCTGCCCAAGGTCCCGCTCGCATTGACAAAACGCCCCCGCCCCGCCACATAGGCGCAACACATAACCCGCAACCGGGCGTCTCGTAGGCGCCAAACCGACGAGGAGCGCCCAAGATGGCCCAAATCTCCCTCACCCTTCCCGATGGCAATAGCCGCCAATATGACGCTGGTATCACCGCTGGCGAAGTGGCTGCCGACATCTCAAAATCCTTGGGCAAAAAGGCCATCAGCGCCACCGTCAACGGTGCGCATTTCGATCTGGCGTGGCCGATCGAAGCGGACGCCGACATTGCGATCCACACCATGGCCGACGAAGAACAGGCCAATGAACTGGTGCGCCACGATCTCGCGCATATCATGGCCCGCGCCGTGCAGGAAATCTGGCCCGACACCAAGGTCACCATCGGCCCGGTGATCAAGGATGGCTGGTACTACGACTTTGACCGCAAAGAGCCCTTCACCCCAGAAGACCTCGGCGCGATCGAAAAGAAGATGAAAGAGATCATTAACAAACGCGATCCCGTCCGGACCGAGGTTTGGGACCGCGCCCGCGCGATCAAACATTACGAGGACTTGAACGAGCCCTATAAAGTCGAGCTGATCAACGCGATCCCCGGCGATGAGCCTTTGCGGATGTATTGGCACGGCGATTGGCAAGACCTCTGCCGTGGCCCGCACCTGCAACACACCGGCCAAGTGCCGGGCGATGCGTTCAAGCTGATGTCCATCGCCGGTGCCTATTGGCGCGGCGACTCGAGCCGCGCGATGCTGCAACGCATCTACGGCGTGGCCTTCACCGGCAAGGAAAAGCTGCGCGCGCATCTCAACATGCTCGAAGAAGCCGCCAAGCGCGACCACCGCAAGCTGGGCAAAGAGATGGGCCTGTTCCACATGCAGGAAGAGGCACCGGGCCAAGTCTTCTGGCACCCCAACGGCTGGCGCATCTACACCACCTTGCAGGACTACATGCGCCGGATGCAGGACCGCGACGGCTATGTCGAGGTGAACACCCCGCAGGTCGTCGACCGCAAACTGTGGGAGAAATCCGGCCACTGGGACAAATATCAAGAGAACATGTTCATCGTTGAAGTCGACGAGGAACATGCCCGCGAAAAGGCGGTGAACGCGCTCAAGCCGATGAACTGCCCCTGCCATGTGCAGGTGTTTAACCAAGGCCTGAAATCCTACCGCGACCTGCCGCTCAGGATGGCCGAGTTCGGATCCTGCGCGCGCTATGAGCCTTCGGGGGCGCTGCATGGCATCATGCGGGTGCGCGGCTTTACCCAAGACGATGGGCATATCTTCTGCGCCGAGGATCAGATCACCTCGGAAACCGCCAAGTTCATCGCCTTTCTGTCGAAGGTCTATGCCGACCTCGGGTTTGAGAACTGGACCATCAAGCTCTCCACCCGCCCCGAAAAGCGGATCGGTTCCGATGAGACATGGGACAACATGGAGAAGGCGCTTGGCGATGCTTGCAAGGCCGCGGGCTATGACTTTGAGGTGCTGGAGGGCGAAGGCGCTTTCTACGGGCCGAAGCTGGAGTTCACTCTGACCGACGCCATCGGGCGCAACTGGCAATGCGGCACCCTGCAGGTCGATGCCAACCTGCCCGAGCGGCTGGAGGCGAGCTTCATTGGGCAGGACGGCAACAAGCACCGCCCTGTGATGCTGCACCGCGCCACTTTGGGCAGTTTCGAGCGTTTCATCGGCATCCTGATCGAAGAACACGCGGGCAAGCTGCCCTTCTGGCTGGCCCCGCGTCAGGTGGTCGTGGCCTCCATCACGTCTGAAGCGGATGGCTATGTGGCCGAGGTCGTCGAGACCCTGAAAGCCGCTGGTGTGCGTGCGGAAGCCGACATGCGTAACGAGAAGATCAACTACAAAGTCCGTGAGCATTCGGTCGGCAAAGTGCCGGTGATCCTCGCCGTCGGGGCGCGTGAGGTTGAAGAGCGTACCGTTTCCGTGCGCCGTCTGGGGCAAAAGCAGACTTCGGTGCAGCCGCTGGATGCACTCACCGCCGAACTGGCGCAGGACGCGACCCCGCCTGACCTGCGTTAACGGCTTGTAACAAATCTGCGCTCCGGCGGTCTTGCGGGCAGCTTGCCCCCTGCCCGCCGGAGCGTTTTTGTAACAATCATTCCCTTCCTGCGCGGGAAGGTTACAATTTTCGCTAGTTTTCCGCGTGATTTCTGACGGGACCGTGACGCACTCCCTCGTGACTGGCTTGTGAGGAAGCAGGCTGCTCTAGTAAACCTGTTCAAACCATCAGGAAGGAAACGACAATGTCCACCACACTCAAAACCGCCGCCATCGCAGGGGCCGTCGCCGCCGCGCTGAGCAGCCACGCCACCACCGCCACCGCCGCTTCGCAAGAGAAATGCTTTGGCGTTTCGCTGGCCGGTGAGAACGACTGCGCAGCGGGCCCCGGCACCACCTGCGCGGGCACCTCTGTGACCGATTACCAAGGCAACGCATGGACCCTCGTTGACGAAGGCACCTGCGCCGAGATCGACCTGCCCGAGATGGCAGACGGGACCGAGCGGACCGGCTCTTTGGAAGCGCTCGACCGCGACCTGCCCGCTTAATCTATAGCGTTCCGGGCGGCATCCCCGCCCGGAACCCCGCCCCGCAACATGCCGGAGGCCGTTATGCGCGACGATACCCCCCCTGTTACAACACTGCCCAATGCCCCCGGCGTCGGATTTAAATCTCGACATTTCGATGGCTTGATGGCCGATTCTGGCCCGGTCCGCTGGATCGAGGTGCATGCTGAAAACTACATGGGCGACGGTGGCCGCCCCCATGCGCAACTACGCGCCTTGCAAGACCGTTTCGCCCTGTCGGTCCATGGTGTCGGCCTGTCGATCGGTGGCGAAGGGCCGCTGGACGCGGCCCATCTGGCACGGCTCAAAACCCTCTGTGACCGAACGCAGCCCGCGTCCTTCTCCGAACATTTGGCGTGGTCGACCCATGGGATGGAGTATCTCAACGATCTCCTTCCGCTGCCCTACACCGAGGAAACGCTGACCCGTGTGGCGTCACATATCAACCAAGTCCAAGATGGACTGGGTCGGCAAATGCTGCTGGAAAACCCCTCCAGCTACCTTGCATTCGCGGAATCCGACTTGTCTGAAACAGACTTTTTGACAGAGATTATAGCGCGCACCTCCTGCGGTCTCTTGCTGGATGTCAACAATGTCTTCATTTCGGCCACCAATCTCGGGCTGTCGCCACAGGGCTACATCGACGCCTTTCCGACAGACCATGTGGGCGAGGTTCATGTGGGCGGCCATGATGACGACACTGACGATCACGGTGCGCCACTTTTGATCGACAGCCATGGCAAACCGGTCGTCGATCCTGTTTGGGACCTGCTAAGCTACACGCTGGCCCAAACCGGGCCAAAGCCGGTGCTGGTCGAGTGGGACAATGACGTGCCCGACTGGCCCGTCCTACGGGCCGAAGCCACCCGCGCCGCTGAGGTGCTGGTGTGACCGACCAACACAGCTTTCGCGCGGCCCTGCTTGATCCGTCACGGTCTGCACCCGATGGGCTGCGCGATGGCCGGGGGCAACCGGCGGGCGCGCGCTATGGCGTCTATCGCAACAACGTCACGCATTCCCTGATCGCCGCGCTCGAAGTGGCCTTTCCCCTTGTGCGCAAGCTGATCGGCGCCCGCAACTTTGCCGAATTGGCCCCCCTTTACGTCCGGGCGCATCCGCCGACATCTCCGATGATGATGCATTACGGCACGGATTTCCCCGCCTTTATCGCGGCTTTCGCCCCTTTGGCCAAGATTGGCTACCTCGCCGATGCGGCACAGCTCGACCTCGCGCTGCGTGCCTCCTATCACGCGGCTGACGCGGCTCCGCTTGATCCGAAGGTCTTCGAAACGCTTGGACCCGATGCATTGATGGGGGCAAGGCTCTCCCTCGCGCCCGCAACCCGCCTCTTGCGGTCAGACTGGCCGCTTTTCGACATCTGGCGCTATAGTTTCACCGAGGATGCGCCCAAGCCCCGCAGCGCAGCGCAGGATGTGATAATCACCCGCCCCGCCTTTGATCCCGCGCCGGATCTGCTGCCGCCCGGTGCGGCGCTATGGCTATCCCACCTTGCCGACGGCTTGCCCTTCGGGGCGGCCCATGACGCCACGGCGGGCGCCCAGCCCGCGTTTGACCTCGCCGCCGCCTTGACCCTCGCCCTGAGCCACGGTGTCTTCAGCGCAATTTCCTTGGAGGGCAGTAAATGACCCAGCTTCTCACCCTATACCGCAACGCCGCCGACCGTCTGGAGCGGGCCGACTGGCTGCTTCCGACCCTCGCCCGGTTCCTCTTTGCCGCAGTGTTGCTGGTCTATTTCCTGAATGCCGGGCTGACCAAACTCGGGCCCGGCCCCTTGGGCCTCCTTACCCCATCCACCGGAGCCTATGCGCAAATCTTCCCCCGCTTGTTTGAGGCCGTAGGCTATGACAGTGACGCGCTTGGGGTGTTCCATTGGCTCGTCGTCGTCGCCGGAACGGTGGCGGAATTTATCTTGCCGCTGCTCATTGTCTTTGGCCTGCTGACCCGACTGGCGGCACTGGCGATGGTGGGCTTTGTCGTGGTGCAATCACTTACCGATCTTTACGGCCATGGCAGCGCGCTTGGCGCGTGGTTCGACCGCTTTCCCGATGCCCATATCCTTGACCAGCGGGCGCTCTGGGTGTTCTTGCTTTTGGTACTCGTCGTCAAAGGCGCCGGCCCATTGTCACTGGACCGGCTGATTACAGGTCGAAGTTAAAGCATCGCATGAACGTCAGCTTCTATCTCTTTGTTCCAACCTAGAAATAGCTTGTCACCCACCGAGATCAGAGGCCGTTTCATCAGCGCTGGATGAGCTTCTATCAGGGCGAGCGGGGCCTGCTTGCGCGTCTCTTCATCCAGCCCCCGCCAAGTGGTGGAGCGGGTGTTGAGCAAGGCCGCGCCAAATTGCTCATGGGCCTGCGTCAAAACCGCCCTTGGCACGCCCGCCTCCCGAACATCGACCAACTGCGCCTCTGGCAGCGCCTTTTTCGCCTTGCGACAGCTGTCACAGTTTTTCACCCCACAAATTAGCACATCCGTCTCCCTCAACCACGCGATCGCGCCCCCAATTGCGGGTTTCGCACCTGATCGCTTGATTTTTTCCAAGTCCGCGCGATCTTTCTATTATGGCGGGTCGCAATTCAATCGCTTTCGCCATTCTGCTCGACGCAGAGACGCAAAGACAAAGGAGGCGCGGAGAAGATTATGCCGACTGGCACCGTGAAATGGTTTAACACCACCAAAGGCTACGGGTTCATCGCCCCCGAGAGCGGCGGTAACGATGTATTTGTTCATATTTCAGCGGTCGAACGCTCTGGCCTGACCGGCTTGGCGGATGATCAAAAGGTCAGCTACGAGCTGACCGAAGGCCGCGACGGTCGGCAGATGGCCACCGATCTCGCCCTGCTCTAGCGACGATATCGCAAAAGAACACCCGGCGTCCCGCGCCGGGCGTTGCTTGAGAGCTCACTGATACGAACAGCCCTTTGCCCCGACCGGGCAAGGCACGCGGGCTGAACGGCGCAGTGTCACTGCGCGGTGCGGGTGGCGATGGCGGTGGACAACCGGATGCGCTTTGACCTCTGCATAGGTCATGGGCTGGTTCGGTGTCCCGCAGCCAATCGCGCCGCCAAGCGTCACCGGCTGCAATCCAGCCGGGCAATAATTCGCGCTACTAGGATAGGCATAGACCTTAGGCTCGGCCGAAGCCTGACCGGCCAAACCCGCAGAAAGCAGCCCTACCGCCGCGGCAATAGCTGTCGTTAGACGCATGATAATCCTCGCAATTATATACAATATGAACGAAGATTGCCGGGGCGCTTTCATCAAGTCCAGTCTTTTATGGCAGTGCGCCTTTAACTCAACCGCGCCGGAAGCGTCGCATAACCGTGAAAACGGATGCGCCCACCGCCCTGACGCGCCGCGCTGATTTCATAGTCCGGGTAACGGTTCAGAAAGCGTTGGAGGGCGATTTTCCCTTCCATCCGTGCCAAGGTCAGCCCCACGCAGACATGCGGACCACCGGCAAAGGCCAGATGCCGATTGGGTTTGCGCCCGATACCGAATTTCGTCGGTTCCTCAAAGACTTCCGGGTCGCGGTTGGCCGCTCCGATGCAAAGATGCAGGTTGGTCCCCGCGGCAATCTCCACCCCGCCGATCGTGACGGGGGCCGTGGCCTCGCGGTTGCCGAACTGATTGGGCGAACGGAAGCGCAGCACCTCTTCGATACAGGGGCCGATCAGCGCGGGCTCCGCCAGCAATCGCGCCTTTTGATCCGGGTGGTCATGGAGCAGCGCGAGGGCGCTGCCGATCAGGTTGGTGGTCGTCTCATGGCCTGCGTTGAGAATAAAAATGCAGTTTTGAATCAACTCGATCTCGGTCAACTGCCCGCCGTCATCTCCGGCAATGAGCCGCGTCAGCACGTCGGTTTCAGGATCCCCCGGATCAGCCCGGCGCCGGGCGATGAGGTCTTGCAGATAGGCTTTGAACGCGCGCACCGCAGTATGGCCCGCCTCCAACTCCGCTTCGCTCAAGGTAGGCTCCAGCGCGCCGAGAATTGCCAGCGACCAGTCCCGAAGGGGCCCGCGTTCTTCCATCGGGACGTCCAGCAGGTTGCCGATGATCTGCACCGGAATGCAACTGGCATAGTCCTCAATTAGGTCCGGCGTGGGGCCCAGCCCTTCCAGCAGACGGTCGACCGTGTCGATCAGCCCCGGCTCCATCCGTGCCAGCGCCTTGGGCGTCAGGGCCGATGTCATGATCCGCCGCACGCGGGTGTGCAACGGTGGGTCATTGAACACGAGGCTTGTGGTGTGATGCTCAAACAGAGGGCTGCCAGGGCCGAATTTCGGCGCGAAGGCCAGCTTTTTGTCCGAGATATAAAGCGTGGTGTCGCGGTAAATCGCGTTCAGGTCCGCGTGGCGGCAGATCAGCACAGAGCCATCGGGCTGGCGCAGCACCGGGGCCTCGCGCAGCAGGCGGTCGTAATGGGGGAATGGGTTTTCGACAAACCCCTCAGGCGGTGCGGACAGATCAAACATAGGCCGCAGTGATGCGTGCCGCGCGGCCTATGTCAATGGTTGTCACCGGCGGCGCAGCCACTCCCGCGCGATGGCGCGCGGGCCCTTGGCGCGCAGGCAGAGATTGCCAAGCTCAATCCATTCTTCGGGGTCAAACTCGGGGAAAAATGCGTCTGCCGCGTCGATTTCCACGTCGACTTCGGTCACCAAGAGCCGATCCGCCAAGGGCAGAAGCGCGCGGTAGATGCCTTCGCCGCCGATGCCGTAGACCCGGCGATACCCCTCGGCCGCGCAATGGCCCAAGGCCGCCTGCGGGTCGCGCGCCACATGGACGCCCTCAATATCAGTACTGGAGACCACGCAATTCAGACGGTTCTTCAAAGGCTTGAACGGCAGGCTTTCCCATGTGCGGCGCCCCATGATGATGGCACCGCCGGTGGTTTCGCGCTGAAAGAATTTCAGGTCTTCGGGCAGCGACCAAGGGATATCCCCGTCTTTGCCAATGGCACCATTGCGGGCGCGGGCGACGATCAGGCTCAGCATCAGACGGCCACCGGCGCTTTGATAGCTGGGTCGGGGTCATAGCCTTCGAAGGTGAAATCCTCATAGCGGAAATCAAAGATCGAGCTCACCTCGCGGTTGATCCGCAGCTTTGGCAGCGGCTTGGGGGTGCGCGCAAGTTGGGTCTGCACCTGTTCCAGATGGTTGGAATAGATATGCGCGTCGCCCATCGAATGCACGAAATCGCCCGGTGCGTAGCCAGTGACATGGGCCAACATCTCCAGCAGCAGCGCGTAGGAGGCGATGTTGAACGGCACGCCAAGGAACATATCCGCCGAGCGCTGATAAAGCTGCAAATGCAGCTTGCCGCCCGCGATGCGTACCTGCCATAGCGTATGGCAGGGCGGCAGCGCCATCTGATCTACCTCGCCGGGGTTCCACGCCGAAACGATCAGCCGGCGGCTGTCGGGGGTCTTGCGGATCGCCTCGACCAGCTTGGCGATTTGATCGACTTGACCGGCCTGATGCAGCACCGTCCCATCGGGCTGCGGCATCGGCTCACCCACCATCGGAAAACGCCGCCATTGATGGCCATAGACCGGGCCGAGGTCACCGTTCTCATCCGCCCATTCGTCCCAGATGCGAACGCCATTTTCCTTGAGGTAGCCGATGTTCGTGTCGCCCGAGAGGAACCACAAAAGTTCATGCACGATGGATTTCAGATGCAGCTTCTTCGTCGTCACCAGCGGGAAGCCATCGGCCATCCGGTAGCGCTGTTGCATCCCGAAATGAGAGATCGTCCCCGTTCCCGTGCGGTCGGTCGAGGTCACCCCCTGATCCAGCACTTCGCGCAGCGCATCATGGTACTGTTTCACGCAGGCACCCCCCCGTTATCCGTGGCATTTGTCATTGCATACCCTTCCGCGCCGCGCGCCTCAAGGCGGCTTTGCGGGGGCAATCGCCTGACAATGCCGATGCCGCCTTTGACACCGGTGGTTTCGCGCCTAAACTCTCTATCAAAGCGCGGCGGGCATATTTTGCCGCTTCCCGTTTTGTGACGACTTTTTGACGACGAATTTTCGGCCCGAACAGGGTGTTTCATCCCTCCCCAAGCGGCCCAACTGAAGGAAAACCGATGCCCATCAAATACTTGCATACAATGGTGCGCGTGAAGGATCTGGACGCCTCTATCGCATTTTACAAACTTCTGGGCCTTGTGGAACGGCGCCGGATCGACAACGATGGGGGCCGGTTCACGCTGGTTTTCCTCTGCCCGCCGGGCATGGACGATGGCCATGCGGATGTGGAGCTGACCTATAACTGGGACGGCGATGACGCGCTGCCCAGTGACAGCCGCCATTTTGGTCACCTCGCCTATACGGTCGAGAATATCTATGAGACCTGCCAGCACCTGCAAGACAACGGCGTGACCATCAACCGCCCGCCGCGGGACGGGCGGATGGCCTTTGTCCGCTCGCCCGACAATATCTCGGTCGAATTGCTGCAAGAGGGTGACGCCCTGCCCGAGCAGGAACCTTGGGCCAGCATGGAAAACACCGGTCATTGGTAAGGCTCTGCATCAGTGCCCTGCTGGCGCTGATGCTCGCGCCCATGGGCGCAGCGCGGGCGGGCCTTTGTCGTCACGCGCGGCGTCCGGTGCGTGATGTGCCCTCTTCGGTCGCCCCAAAGGAGGGGCCGCCGGGGCTGAACGGATCGCTGGGATGATCCGCGCGGCCCTCGCCCTTTTTCTCACGATCAATGCCATTCCATCGGCCGAGGCCGCTTGTCGGCAGGCGCTTGCCTTGGGGCTGGATGTCTCTGGTTCGGTCGATGCGCGAGAGTATCGGTTGCAGATCGGTGGTTTGGCCGACGCGCTGAACGATCCGCGTGTGCGGGACGCCCTGCTGGCGCTGCCGGAGCATGGCGTCGACCTGATGATCTATGAATGGAGCGGATCCAGTGATCAGACGGTGATCTTACCTTGGACCACGTTGAGCGATGCGGCGGCGCTTGAGGGGGCCATCGCACTTTTGCGCAGCACCGAGCGGCGTGAGGCGTCTCCCGGCACGGCATTGGGGGATGCGATGCAGTTTGGCGCAGGCCAGTTGGCGATGCGCGCCGCCTGCCAGAAACACACGCTGGATATCTCGGGCGATGGCATCTCGAACTTCGGTCCGCGGCCTCGGGATATACGCGACAGGTTGCAAGCCCAGCCCCTCGGGCCACAGGAGCTGACCATCAACGGTTTGGTGATCGGCGCGGAAGACCCGGCGCTTGGCGACAGTCAACAGGGCGGGGTCGGCGCGCTGGCGTCATACTACCGGGCCGAAGTCATGCTCGGCCCCGGCGCTTTCGTTGAGACGGCAGAGGGGTTTGAGGACTACGCCCGCGCTATGACACGCAAGCTCTTGCGGGAAGTGGAGGGGAGGGTCTACTCGAACCTCATCCCTCCTGCCCGCGATCAGTAGATATAGCGGATCTGATCCGTCCAATACCGCTCCATCCGTTTGAGAGAGCGGGTGATATCCTCGATTCCTGCATCGCCCAGCACGCCCTTGTGTTCCATCCCATCGGCATGGCGCGAGAAAAGTTCGGCCACCACATCGCGGATATAACGCCCCTTTTCGGTCAGCCGAACGCGGACGGACCGGCGGTCAATTTCGCAGCGCTGGTGATGCATATAGCCCATTTCGACCAACTTCTTGAGGTTGTAGCTGACGTTGCTGCCCTGATAGTAGCCACGGCTTTTCAGCTCGCCCGCGGTCACCTCGTTATCGCCGATGTTGAACAAAAGCAGCGCCTGCACGGCGTTGATCTCTAACACGCCGACACGTTCGAATTCGTCCTTGATCACGTCCAGCAGCAAGCGGTGCAACCGCTCGACCAAGGACAGGGACTCAAGATAGCCTGCCATAAAACCCTTTATGGCCATCGGCTGCGCAGCGGGGTCTTGAATGCTCATGCGAAATCTCCGGTTCACCTTGTTCGAACCGGAAACTCGCTGAAAAATCAGAATAATTCGTTAAACCCTTTCGGGTTTTTTGAATCAGCCCCGCGCCTCGGCCAATTGCCCGCGGATATCCGTGACCAATGCTGCATAGTCGGCGGGGGCCTCGGCCTGTCCGCTCACCCAAAGATAGAGGTCGTAGTCATTCTCATTGAGCATCTGATCATAGAGCGTAAGCCCCGCGTCATCCATCTGCGGCAGCCGCGCCTCGGCATAGGCCGATAGGATCAGGTCCATCTCTTTGATGCCCCGGCGCATGGAGCGCATTTGCAGGCGTTTCAACCGGTGTTCATGGACCTCAGGCATCTGCGGGCTCCGTCATAAGGCGCCGAATGCGCTTTTCCATTTTCCCGACAGTCTCGGCCTTTTTCAGCAGGTCGCTGCGCAGGGCGCGCATGTCGGCCAGCACCTCTTCAAGATCGACGCGGCGCGCGGTTTCGCCCGCTTCGGGAGCATCGACCCCTTCGCCTTCGCCATTGATCAGCCACATCATAGAGACATTGAGCAGCCCCGCCAGCATCGAAAGCCGGTTGGCGCGCGGCTCGGACAGGTCTTCTTCCCAGCCGCGCAAAGTCGCCAGACGCACGCCCAGCCGTTTGGCCAGCATCGCCTGTGTCATGCCGGTCTGTTCGCGGGCCGCCGCGACCCGGTCGCCAAAGGTGGCGGCCTCAGGCCCGTACCAGTCAATCTCGTCGGTCATGCTTTATCTCCTGCCAGACACCCTTGCCGGGTGCGGGGCCGCCCCCTATGAACGTGGGGATATTCATAAGCAACCCGAGGCTGAAATGGAACTGCTGTCCGCGACCCTTGATCGGGTCAAACCGTCGCCCACCATCGCCGTCACTACCAAGGCGGCAGAACTCAAGGCCGCGGGGCGCGATATTATCGCACTTGGCGCGGGCGAGCCGGACTTTGACACGCCGCAGAATATCAAGGACGCCGCCGTCGCCGCGATCAACGCAGGCAAGACGAAATACACCCCCGTGGATGGCATCCCCGAGTTGAAACAGGCGATCTGCGCCAAGTTCAAACGCGACAACGGGCTGGACTATACGCCCGCACAGGTCAGCGTCGGCACCGGGGGCAAGCAGATCCTCTACAACGCGCTGATGGCAACGATGAACCCCGGCGAAGAAGTCGTGATCCCCGCGCCCTATTGGGTCAGCTATCCCGATATGGTGCTGCTCGCAGGCGGCACCCCGGTGATCGCGCCCGCCACGCTTGAGAATAACTTCAAACTGACCCCCGAGGCGCTGGATGAGGCGATCACGCCGAAGACCAAATGGTTCATCTTCAACTCGCCCTCGAACCCTACCGGGGCGGGCTATAGCCGCGACGAGTTGAAGGCGCTGACCGATGTGCTGATGCGCCACCCGCATGTCTGGGTGATGAGTGATGATATGTACGAGCACCTCGCCTATGACGGTTTCGCGTTCTGCACCCCGGCTGAGGTGGAACCCGCGCTTTACGACCGCACGCTGACCGTCAACGGCGTGTCCAAAGCCTATGCCATGACGGGCTGGCGCATCGGTTATGCCGCAGGCCCGGAAAAGCTGATCGGCGCGATGCGCAAAATCCAGTCGCAAAGCACGTCGAACCCCTGCTCGGTCAGCCAGTGGGCCGCGGTTGAGGCACTGAACGGCACGCAGGATTACATCGCTGAGAACAACGAGATGTTCGTGCGCCGCCGCAATCTGGTGGTCGAGATGCTCTCGGCCATTGAGGGCATCACCTGCCCGACACCCGAGGGGGCGTTTTACGTCTACCCCTCCATCGCCGGGCTGATCGGTAAGACCTCGGCGGCGGGCACCAAGATCTCAGATGATGAGACCTTTGCCACCGCGCTGCTTGACGAAACCGGCGTTGCGGTCGTCTTTGGCGCGGCCTTCGGTCTTTCGCCGAATTTCCGCGTCAGCTACGCTACGTCTGACGACGCGCTGAAAGAAGCATGCACCCGCATCCAGACTTTCTGTGCCGGGCTGACGTAAAGGCGAACCATGGCAGGCGATCTTCCCGACTATTATTTCAGGATCCGCGAGAATGGCGCGGCGGTGTTTCGGCTGGATGCCGCAAACCGCCAGCGCCGGATCGAGATGGAGCAGATCGCCGTCGTCAACATCCGCAACGGTGAGGTAAAGCCTCACGGGCAGCACCGTCTAACCGATGCCGATAAGTCCGAGATCGCCCGCTGGACAAAGGCGCGCCGCGAAACCCTTGCCGCGCGGGAGATTGACGACATCCGCCGCGCGGTGGATTATCTGAACCTCACCACCCAATGGGCGCAATCGCGCGCCACGGACGCCGAGCTTGAGGCGGTGACGGATGACTTGTTGTTGGCAATGCACGACCTGCGCAGCACGCTGGTGCGCAAAAAGGCGGATCGGATGGATCGGGGCTGAGGGTTACCCGGCCAGTGACTTAACCGTGACGCCCCAGAACCGCGCGTTGAGCAGCAGCCCCGCAACGCCCAGCCCGGCCACCAGACCGGCCCAAATGCCCATCGCTCCGAACCCCAGCGTAAAGCCAAGGAAATAGGAGCAGGGCATGCCGACCACCCAATAGCTGATCGCGGCCATCACCATCGGGATCTTGGTATCCTGCACCCCGCGCAGCAGGCCAAGCGCCACGACCTGCGCCCCGTCGACCAGTTGAAACAGCGCGGCCATGACCAGAAGGCCGGTGCCGATGGCAAGGATCTCAACCCGCGCAGGCTCATCCTCTTGCATGAAAACCGAGATCAACGGCTCGGGCCAGCCCACAAAACCGACCATAGTGATCAGCGCAAAGACCAGCGACAGGACCGTGACAATCACCGCCCCGCGCTTCATATGCGGCACGTCGCGGCGGCCATAGGCATTGCCCGCGCGGATCGTGGCGACATTGCTCAGCCCCAGATGCACCATGAAGGTCAGAGAGGCGAGCTGGATCGCAATCCCATGCGCCGCCAGCGGGATCGTCCCCAGCCAGCCCATCATCAACGATGAGGCCGCAAACAGACCGACTTCGCTTAGCGTGGTCAGACCAATCGGCAGCCCCAGCGTAAAGACCCGCACCAGCATCTGCGTATCAACCCGCCAGAGCCGCACGAACAGACTGTGTTGCGGCAGGGCGATCAGCACGTAGATCACCACCCCGATCAGCGAGACGCATTGCGTCGTGACCGAGGCCACCGCCGCGCCCATCACGCCAAGCTCCGGCGCGCCCCAGTTGCCGAAGATCAGCGCGTAGTTCGCCATCGCATTGATCACGGCGGCCAGCAGCGTGATCCACAGCACGACCTGAGTCCGCTCCAAGGCAGCAAGGTAGGATTTCAGCACCATCACCAGCAGCGCAGGCACAATCCCCCAGCCTGCGACTTTGAGGTAATCCCCCGCCGTATCGGCAAGGTTGGGCCCCTGCCCCAGCAGGTCCAGCACCGCAGGTGACCAGATCATCGCAGGCAGCGCGATCATCGCAAAACCCACCGACAGCCACAGCCCCATGCGCGTGGCGCGGCGCAGGCCAATCTCATCATCCTCGGCGTCATAGGCGGCCACCAGCGGCATCACCGCCATGGCAAAGCCCGAACCGAAGATGAACAGCACGAAGAAATAGGTGCTGCCCAGAACAACCGCCGCCAGCGCCTCGACCGAATACCAGCCCAGCATGACCGTATCGGTCACCCCGATGGCCATCTGCGCCAGATGCCCGCCGATCAGCGGCAGGCCAAGCGTCAGGATCGCCCGGACGTGATTGCGGTTGGTCATTACTTTGGTCATGGGCCAGCCTTACGCCGGGCCGCTGCAAAGGGAAAGTCCGGTTTTTGCGCTCTGCCATAGGGTTGCGGGGCTTTCTTGCCCTGATTTTGCCATGAATTCCTTGCGTCTGCGGCCCTGAGCGGCAAAGCTGATGGCAGGAGGGCTCGCGATGGAACCAACACGGACCGAAACCCGCCGCGTGAACGGTCAGGAGATTTTCATACGCCATTGGGGCGATGAGAACCTGCCGCCGCTGCTCATGCTCCATGGCTTTCCCGAATATGGCGGCGCATGGCGCGATCTGGCCCCGCTGCTTTGCCAGCACTTCCATTGCATCGCCCCCGACCAGCGCGGCTATGGCCAAAGCAGCGCGCCCGAAGGGATCGAACCCTACGCGATGGCGCATCTTATGGCCGATATGGCCGCGTTGATCGGAGACAGGCCAGTGACGGTTTTAGCGCATGACTGGGGCGCTTCGGTGGGCTACGCACTGGCGATGTTCCGGCCCGAATTGGTGGCCCGGCTGATCATTCTCAACGGCGTGCATCCCGTGCCTTTTCAGCGTGCCATGGCCGCAGGCGGTGCACAGTCCCGCGCCTCGCAATATATCAACGCGCTGCGCGCCGAAGGCAGCGCGGTGAGGCTGGCCAAAGACGACTTCGCCGGGCTGCTAAAGCTCTTTTCGGCGCATATGGACCTGAGTTGGCTGACCACAGAGCGGCTTGAGGATTACCGCGCGGAATGGGGGCGTCCGGGGCGGCTGAGGGCGATGATCAACTGGTATCGCGCCTCCCCCCTGCAGGTCGCGCCCCCCGGCAAGCCCCTGCGCGACCTGCCAGAATTCCCGGTTGAACGTTTGCGCGTGAACTGCCCGCATCTGCTGATCTGGGGGGCCGAGGATACCGCCCTTTTGCCCGAAGCCACCGCGGGGCTGGAAACCTTTGCGCCAGACCTTACCCGGATTGAGATAGAAGGCGCGGACCACTGGTTGCACCACCAAAAACCGTCGGTTGTGGCAAAGGCGATCCTTGATTGGTGCAGGGCGCGGCCCTTGTAAAATGCGCAACCAAATGTATATTGAGATGTGTATTCAGGAGCCACGCCATGACTCGCATCCATACCAACCACATCGCCACCATGACCGAAATGCGCGAACCGCATAAGGTATTGGAACGCTCTGGCGGCAAACCCGTGGCGGTGATGAAGAACTCACGTTGTGTGGGGTATTTCGTACCAGCCGAGGCGACCCTGCAGGAGGAGCCGCGCGTGGCCACGCTAGATGAGGTGATGAAGAGCATTGCCCGCAGAAAGCACATCAACCAGCCGGTTCTGGACTATCTCAAAGATAAATGACCTATGTGCTGCTTTCACCTGACCTCGTCGTCAGGATCCACGATTCCGCGTTAAACCCCGGTGAGTTGGCCGGCATGGCCTTAGACAAATCGCTCGAAGGAGCGCTGGCACGGGTCGACAACCGACTGGTCTACGGCATGATCGAAGATGTCTTTGACCTCGCTGCGGCTTATTGCGTGGCGGTTGCCACTGGGCATGTCTTCAACGACGCGAACAAGCGAACCGCGCATCTCGTTCTCGATATCTGTCTTGATCTCAATGGGGTGCAACTTGACCACGACACCGTCGAGGCAGGCGACCTGATCCGCGAAGTGGCTCAACGGCGCATCGACGAAGACACCCTCGCCGATTGGCTACGCGCCAAGGCCACCTGACCACTCCAAATCCGGCCCATTAGACAAACCCGCGATTGCCCCCGGCGCGCGGGGCTGTCAAAATGGCCCCCACCCACAAACAAAGAGCAGGCCCGCATGACCGATCTTCTTTCCGGCCAGGAACCCACCGAATACGATGCCTCCTCCATCGAAGTGCTGGAGGGGCTGGAGCCTGTCCGCAAGCGCCCCGGCATGTATATCGGCGGCACCGATGAACGCGCTCTGCACCACCTCGTGGCCGAAGTGCTCGACAACTCAATGGACGAAGCGGTGGCGGGCCATGCCAACCGGATCGAGGTGGAGCTGAACGCCGATTATTCGGTCACCATTCGCGACAACGGCCGCGGCATCCCGATTGACCCGCACCCGAAGTTTCCCGACAAATCCGCGCTTGAAGTGATCCTCTGCACGTTGCACGCAGGCGGCAAGTTCTCGGGCAAAGCCTATCAGACCTCGGGCGGTCTGCACGGGGTTGGTGCATCTGTGGTTAACGCGCTGTCGGATTCGATGGTGGTGCAGGTCGCGCGCAACCGCGAACTGTTCGAACAACGCTTCTCCCGCGGGATCCCGCAAGGCCCGGTGGAGAAGATCGGCGCGGCGCCCAACCGGCGCGGCACCACAGTGACTTTCCACGCGGATGAGCAGATTTTCGGCGCCCACCGTTTCAAACCCGCCCGCCTGCTCAAGATGGTCCGGTCCAAAGCCTATCTGTTCTCCGGCGTCGAAATCCGCTGGAAATCTGAGATTGAAGACGGCGACACGCCGATGGAGGCGACTTTTCACTTCCCCGGCGGCCTGGCTGATTACCTGCGCGAAACACTTGGCAAATCAACCACCTATGCCGAAAACCCCTTTGCCGGAACGGTCGAGTTCCAAGAACGCTTTGGCGTGCCGGGCAAGGTCGAATGGGCGATCAACTGGACGCCCGCGCGTGACGGCTTCATCCAGTCCTACTGTAACACCGTGCCCACGCCCGAGGGCGGCACTCACGAAGGCGGCTTCTGGGCTGCGATCCTCAAAGGCATCCGCGCTTATGGCGAATTGGCGAACAACCGCAAGGCCAAGGACATCACCCGCGACGACCTGATCACCGGGGGCTGCGCGCTGGTGTCTTGCTTCATCCGCGAGCCGGAATTCGTGGGCCAGACCAAAGACCGCCTCGCCACAACCGAGGCCGCACGTTTGGTTGAGAACGCCGTGCGCGACCACTTTGACAACTGGCTGGCGGCGGACACGAAATCCGCCGGTGCCATCCTCGATTTCCTCGTCCTGCGCGCCGAGGAACGGATGCGCCGCAAGCAGGAAAAGGAAACCGCCCGCAAATCCGCCACCAAGAAGTTGCGCCTGCCCGGCAAGCTGACCGATTGCACCAGCAAGACCCGCGAAGGCACCGAGTTGTTCATCGTTGAGGGCGACTCGGCGGGCGGCTCTGGCAAGGGCGCGCGCAACCGCAATACGCAGGCGCTGCTGCCGCTCAAGGGTAAGATCCTGAACGTGCTGGGTGCCGCCTCAAGCAAGCTCACGACCAACGCCGAGATCAACGACCTTTGCGAAGCGCTTGGCGTCGGCATGGGCACGAAATTCAACCTCGACGATCTGCGCTATGACAAGATCATTATCATGACCGACGCCGACGTCGACGGCGCGCATATCGCGTCGCTGTTGATGACGTTTTTCTTCACCCAAATGCGGCCGCTGATCGACGCGGGGCATCTGTACCTCGCCTGCCCGCCGCTGTTCCGCCTGACGCAGGGGGCGAAACGGGTCTATTGCCTTGATGAGGCAGAGAAAAACATGTGGTTGGAGAAGGGTCTCGGCGGCAAAGGCAAGATTGATGTCAGCCGCTTCAAGGGTCTGGGCGAGATGGACGCGAAGGACCTGAAAGAGACCACGATGGACCCCGAAACCCGCAAGCTCATCCGCGTGACCGTGGATGAGGACGTGCCGGGGGAAACCGGGGATCTGGTTGAGCGGCTGATGGGGAAAAAGCCGGAGATGCGGTTCGCGTATATTCAGCAGAACGCGCAGTTTGTGGAGGAGTTGGATGTTTGAGAAAGGTATTTAATGACAAATGTTTTTATAAGCTGGAGCGGTGAAACGAGTAGGAAGATCGCTGAGGAACTTTACCGCTGGATCCCTTCGGTGCTTCAATTTGCACAACCCTATTTTACCCCAAATGATGTCGAAAAGGGCGCGAAATGGAGTTCAGAGATCGCGCAGAAACTATCTGACACTCATGTCGGCGTGATATGCCTGACACGGGAAAACTATGAGAAATCGTGGATCCTTTTTGAAGCGGGTGCGCTTTCGAAAGACTTAGGAAAATCAAAGGTATGTTCGGTTCTATTTGGAATGGAAAATACGGATTTAAGCGGCCCCTTGGCGACATTTCAAACCACAAATTTCGATAAAGACGACTTCAGAAAGGTGCTCAGCACGATAAATGAGGCTGGGGAGGACAACCATCTGCCGAAAGACACATTTGATCGTGTGTCTGAAATGTGGTGGCCTCAATTAGAGGCGAAAATCAGTGAGATAATGACTGATGAGGGCGCACAAGAGAGAGGTGAACTGCGAAGTGAACGGGAACTCTTAGAAGAGGTTTTATCCCTGAGCCGTCTGTTAGCTCGGAAAACAAGATCGGTTGAGCGGGATTTCTCACCCAATGCGCTACTACATATAATTAGGAACGCAAGCGGACTACTAGCCGATGCAATCACCCATAGCGATTTGAATATTTTTCGGGCAGTGGTCGAATTGAGCGATGCAGTTACGCATATTGCTCGGGGATCGGCCTTGCACGAAGAATTGAAAGAAGAGCTTAAAATGCTGCAGGTCAAAATTTCCGAAACTGAAAAAAGACTAGATAGAGCGCAGCAGATAGATGACGTGATTCCGTTTTAATGGGAGTGTCATGAACTTTGTGTATCTGGCCTGGCCCATGCGGGTTTTAGATACAGTCACGCATTGAAGCGATCCTCGAACATTATGGCGAAATGATTGCGGGCCGCAAACCATTCTCGAACATTCCGGCCGCCTTTCTCAAAGTTGCGGATCGCCAAGTAGATCAGCTTCGTTGCAGCGTCTTCGGTCGGGAACGATCCCCGCGTCTTGATCGATTTGCGGATTACACGGTTCAAGCTTTCAATCATTGCCCGGCAGGCGCATGCAAAGCATGCTGCCGAGAGGGGGCGTTGGTGGTGTAGATGATCTTCCGGATGGCAGGATCAAAAGCAAAGAACGGGATCACTTCC
>NZ_LWER01000012.1:0-19966 GCF_001634775.1 Sulfitobacter sp. HI0027 | reverse complement strand
GCGGGTAGGCCCGCACCAAGAAAGCGCGGCTGTGTGACAGTTTGATATGCGCGACCTGAAGTTTGGCGCGCTCACCGCCAATGTTGGCCCAGTCCTCGCTCCAATCGAATTGGAAGGCTTCGCCGGGCGCGAACACCAAAGGCACGTAGGTGCCGCGCCCCGTCGTCTGTTCCGCTCGATGCCGATCTTCACGCCATGCCCGGGCGAAAGCTGCTACGCGTTCATAGGAGCCATCATATCCCAGCTTCACCAGATCAGCATGCATTTGCTTCACTGTCCGCCGCTCTTTGCGTGACTTCCGCGTCTGGATTAAAAGCCAGGCTGACAGCCGATCCGAATAGGGATCCAGCTTGCTTGGACGCTTGGNCGTCTTGAACTGCGGTTCCACCGCACCTTCACGCAGATACTTCTTTATCGTGTTCCGAGACAAACCCGTCCGCCGGGCAATCTCCCTGATTGGCATCTTGTCACGCAATGCCCAGCGTCGAATGACACTCAAAAATCCCATGTCGATCACTCCAAATCCCCCCAACCAAAACCGTCGGGGAAGTGTGTTCACATGGGTCAATTCTCAGTGACAATTTATGGGGCTACCGGGTCAGTTCTCAGTGACAATCAACAACTAACGTTTGCAAACGCAGAAATAGCTGTTCCAAATCCGGCGCGTGCGCCTTTCCTATCAGGCTTTGCGCGTTTGCTGCGGCGCAGGAAAGATCTTAGCAAGTTTCCGGAGGTTTTGGGCGGTTGCGGCGAGCAGGAATTCATCATTTGCGCCGCATGGACCACGTAATCGGAGCCGCCCCAAGCCAAGGATGCGTGGAGGTGTGCGAAGAGCATCTCGACTTTCTTTCGCAACCGCATCGAGATCGCATACTGCTTGGTCTTGGCAATATCACGGGCGGCCTGCCGGGCATCTTCGTGTTCTTCGCGGGTGATCTTGCGTGCATCGGCTTTCGGACAGCACTTCTTCTTCGATGGGCAGGCCTGACAGGTGTGTTTCAAAGCCTGATACTTGGCGACGCCTTTGCCGGTGGGACCACGGTTTGGATCTGAGTAGTTGCGGCGGAATTGCTTGAGCGGCTGGCCTTCCGGGCAGATGTATTGGTTGTTCTCAGGGTCCCATTCAAAGTCGGCGCGAGACCAGGTGCCGTCAGTCCGTCCAGCTTTATCCAGCACTGGAATGTGGGGTTTGATGTTACGATCAACCAGCCATCCCAACATCGGCCCTGATCCATAAGCAGTGTCTGCGATCAGTCTTTCTGGATCAATGTCGTGCCGGTCTTTGATGCGATCCAACATGGTGCGCCCTGCCCCGACCTCTGCCTGCCGGATCCACCGCGTTCCCTCAACGTCCACGATGACGCTGTGGTCGGTATCAATCAGATAATTGGTAGAATAGCTGAAGAATGCGGGGCCTTTCCGGGCTGCGGTCCACTGGCTTGCGGGATCAGAATGGGACGTAAACTTGGGTTCAACCTCAGATGCTGCACCAAAAGCCGCGTCGTCCAAGACGTTGAGATATTCCTTAACCGCACGCGGCGCATCTTTTGGATCGATGGCACTGCGGTTCCAATCTTCCTTCGGTGTAGAGTTCTGTTTGTTCGCATCAGCCTCAATCAGGCTGGCATCTACCGCAAGGCGTTGCCCGCTCACCAAGCCATCAGCGATACACCGTGCAACGGTCTTCTCGAACAGGTAGCGCAGAAGTTTGCTTTCCCGAAAGCGCCCGTGCCGGTTCTTGGAGAACGTCGAATGGTTTGGGATAGGATCAGACAGATCGAGGCGGCAGAACCAGCGATACGCCAAGTTCAAATGGACCTCTTCGCACAATCGGCGCTCTGACCTGATGCCAAAGCAATAGCCTACCAAAAGCATCCGGATCAGCAGCTCAGGATCAATCGAAGGGCGGCCCGTGTGGCTGTAGAACTCGGCCAAATACTGTCTAATGTCGCTCAGATCAACGAACCGATCAATCGACCGCAACAGGTGATCTTGCGGGACATGGTCTTCCAGAGAGAATTCGTAAAACAACGCAGCCTGAGCTTCTTGCTTCGGTCCCATCATCGCTCGATCCCCCAATCAATAAAGTAATTGAATCAGCGAAGGAGCATCCGATCAAGCAAGAGTTATTCAACAAAATTCGCCCTGCTGTTGATCGACACGAACGGCCCAAACCGGACTTGGTTAAACTCGATATGCTGCGCTGATGCTACCAAGAGGCCATCATTTGGGAGTGGGGCATCCTTCTTAGGCTTAAAACGCACTCCAAAAACTCGACGCGGTTACCGTGTGCGAATTCAGGATGCTTCTGCTTCAAATGATATAGCGGTCCCAACTGCCATAGTGTTCCGCACTACGCTTCCCACGCGGCAAGCTGAGCGCTACCAAAGCGCTACCGGAGAGCACCCCGATCATGCTGCCCGAGATGGTGCCGCCGTCCAAAAACCAAGGCGCTCCGATCAGCCATAATCCAAAGCCAATGTTCAGGAATCGTATCGGGCGCGCCACTTCGGCCCAAGCGATAACAGCAGTCGTCAGGACCAGTGCGCCAACCAAGTGATCACTGCCCGCCAGCGGCATGGCATTGCCAAAAATCGCGCGCGACAGCATCAGGAACAGACCGATGGCCGCACTCACCCCCAAAGTCCAAGGCACAGTGACGCCCCGCGCACTTTGCCGGGCAACCTCGCGCGGCGGCGCGTCGAAGCTCATTGTGCCGCCCTTGCTCGACCCCGGCAGCGCATCGCCCCGGAAAAACGCCCGCCAGAATGGGCGGCCGCGGCGGGTGTTCCAGACCATGAACTGCACCATTGCCACGATCTCATCCAATGAGAACGGGATCATGACCAGCATCGCTGCTGCGGCGAGCAGACAGATCGTGCAATAGGTTCCAATTGCGATGGGCTGGATGATGATGAAATAGATGCTGATCACTCCCAGCGGCCCCACCACGATGCCGAAAAGCGCCACCATCCACGGCATCGTGCGCCAGCGCAGGCGGCTGCCCATAACGCCCATGAGGATCTCAAACATATAGCTCATCGCGCCCAAGCCGCCGTCGGCGACGGGCCATGCTTTTGAGACATCCGACGTGACGATATATTCGCTGCCGTTGAGGCCCGACGGCGAGGAAAAGAACGGCTCCCAAATCCCTTCAACATGACCCAATTGATAGGCCGAGAGAATGCGCGACAGCAGGAAACCAACCACTCCGAGCGCGATAATTGGCAGACGCTGGACATAGGTTGAGGGGCAATAGGTCCACCCCGGCGGGATATCCCCATCGTCCATCATGCCCTCGCGCGACATGCCGGGCATCATCGGGATCAGGATCGTCAGCGCGATCACCAGCGCGCCGACCAGCGTGTCATTCGCATAGACCGCCGGGTCCGGCGTCCAGAACACGAGCGATGCGGCCAGCAGCCAAACTCCAAGCGCCGCGTTCGCCCATTGCGCCCAACCATTGCCGGGCTTCATCGAGATGAGGGCCAGCGCGGTGATGGCCAGCCCTGTAAACACGTTGTTCCACGCCGTCAGCCAACTGCGCAGTGACGCTGCCCAAAGCCCCCGGTCTTCGGTCACGCGCTGCACGGCAGCGCTAAACTCGGTTTGGTCAAATGTGCCGAAGACCGAGGGCGCGGTGGCGAGCCAGAGGCCCAATGCCGCGACCAGCCAATGCACCCAGAGCATTTGGAAATGCATCATGCGCATGTGTTTATCATGTTCGCGCACAGCGCTTTGCTGTTCGGCGGCACTCTCGTCTTTCGCCTCGGCAGCGGCCTCTTCTGCTGCCTGCTCCACCTTGGCCGCAGAGACCCGTGCGGCGTTCAGGCCGTTTTCCTCATACCAGTGATACGGATCGTCTTTCAGCTTTTGCAGCATATGCGGCGTGTCTTGGCGCAGGCTGTGCTCTGCGGTCCAGCCCAGATGTTCCTCGGCCTGCGACAGATCGAGTTCGTAGTGATCGCTGGAGATATCGACCATCCAAGCGCGGATGAACGCGTCTTCGCCAAAAATGCGGTTCTCCGCCCATGCCCCCAGTTTCGCGACCGCAGGCGGGACGTTCCACGTCACCCAATCTTCGCCATGCAACTCACGCCCGATTAACCGCTGCAGGTCGCCAAAGGGGACCGGCTTAGCCTCACCCAGCAGCACGGGGAAGACATCCGGCAGGGAGTGGCGGCGGTCGACGATGCGTTCGATGGCGTCGAGCAGATCGTCGAGATGTAAAAACGCCTGACCGCGGGACAAGTCACCGGGATAGACTTTACCGCTCAGACGTTTTTCGTAGATGCGGGATATTTGGTGGGCGAGAAAGGTCGAATGCCCCTCGTCATCATAGATGCCAGCGGGGCGCATGAGGACGAGTTTCTCATCGCCCTTTTCCTCGCTCAACATCGCCTCGGTGCGGATTTTCGAGGCGCGGTAGGGCAGCTTAGGGTCGAAGGGCGCGTCTTCGTCTATCGGCTCGCCGGGCGTGGTGGGCGCATGCGCCAGCATGGTGGAAGTGAAAATGAACTGCTCTAACTCAAAATCTTGCAGCCCTTTCAGCAGCCGCTTACTTCCCTCCACCGTCACCGCGTCATAGGCCGGATCGTCCTCCCCGCTCAGATCAAAGAACGCCGCAAGATGGATGCAGGCAGCGATGCGGTCGCCGTAGGCCAAGCGCAGCCGGGCCAAGGCTTTGTCGACGCTGTCTTGGTCCGTGATGTCGAAACAGATGCATTCAGCCTGATGCGGCGGATGCGGGGGCGAGTTACGGTCGAGCCCGACAACGCGGTATTTCTCGTGCAACCGCTTGACGACCGCCGCGCCGAGATAGCCGCTTGACCCCGTTACGAGGACGACTGGCTTGTCAGACGTCTCCATGTCCCACCTCCCGTCTTACTTGCGCAGATATTTGACCAATGCCGCGATCGCCAGAACCAAAAGCACGATCACCAGAAGCCAGCCGACCCCCATGCCAAACATCATGCCGCCGCCCATCATATCACCGTCCATCATCGCTTTTCTCCTTGCGGTCCCACTTCGGAAATGAGGCTATAAAGGATTAACCACCCTCCTTCGCTGGAAGGTTCCAACATAGTTTACCCGATTGTCCCCAGAACCGGAAAAGCTTCTAACAGCCACCAAGAGAAGGCACTGAGCTGGCCCGTCATCATCGCGATCCCCATGAGGACCATGACCGCGCCCGCAACCTGATGGAGACGCCGCCCGACCGCACCAATCGTCCGCAAGCGGGCTGCAACCTGATCGGTAAAGGCGGCCACGATCAGAAACGGCACGCCAAGACCAGCCGAATAGATCGCCAACAGCCAAACGCCTTCCGATACCGTGGCGCTTGCCGCACTCGCCGTTAGGATTGCGCCGAGGATCGGTCCGATGCAGGGGGTCCAACCAAAGCCGAAGGCAAGGCCCAGCACATAGGCCGCCACCGGCTGCCCGCCGGGAAGGTCGAGATTGAACCGCAGGTCACGTTCCATTGTTTGAATGCGCGCGGCCCCCAGCATGAACAACCCAAACAGGATCACGACCGCGCCCCCGATCAGGTTCAGCTCGAACCGCCAGCGGAAAAGTGACTGTCCTAATGCTGTGGCCGATGCACCGAGCGCCATGAAAATCGTTGAAAACCCCAACACGAAGCAGAAGCTCAGCCAAACCGCATTGCTACGGCTGCGCTCCGCGCCCGTGACACCGGTGTGCCCAGCGATATAGGAGACGTAGCCCGGCACCAGAGGCAAGACACAGGGCGAAACAAAGGAGATCGTTCCGGCCAGCAAGGCAGCGATCACCCCGAGGGAGGAGACATCAAACACCCGTCGCCCCCTTCCCCTTTGATAAGCGCCTGAGCGCACCGAAGTAAGCTGCGAAAGGCACGATGAGCCATTGCAACATCGGCGTCAGACCTGCGTCAATGAACGGGATGACTGGCATAATGTCGCGGTAGGCCCAAGCCTCGCGGACCTCAATGTTGAGCCATTCGCTAAAAATCGTATAGCCTAATCCAATCGCAAGCATCGCGCCAAAGACGGGATAGATCCGCGCCTGCGGCCATGCGCCTGTGCCAAAGAAAAACAGTGCGAGCAGAAGGCTGCTCATGGCGATCAGCAGGTCGCCTCCGGTGCAATGAACCACGGCAAAGACGATCTCGCCCCATGTCCCCTCAACCCAAATCGTGTAGAGCGGAATATGGGCCACCTCCCAAAGAAGGTGCCCCAGCAGCGTGAACAATGCGAAGCGGCGCAGGGTGGTGAGCCAGTGTGGCCTGTCCAAACGTTGGCTTGTCATTGAAACCACCCCGTTACGCGCTGCCAAAAACCGGGTTCGGCATGGGGCCGCTGGTGCGTCAGTCCGTTGATGTAAAGCACGAGGTTCGTCGGCTTAAAGTCTGCTCCGTGAAATATGCCAACCTGCGCGCCTTCGCGGTTGAGCAAATGCACCATCGGGGCTTCTTCTTTCCGGACACTTACAGAGGCGAAGGCATCCACCGTGTCACCAAGGCGCTCGGCGTCGGAAAGTTGCGCAGATGTCCAGTTCGGCTCTGCCGGGGCCGCAGAGGCCGTATCGCGCAGGGTGACAAAGGCAACCATCTCGCGCATGGCACTGGCATTGAGTGCGGAGAGGGTTTTGCCAAGCTGTTCCTGCTGCGCCTCACAGGGGCTGCCGCAAGCGTCGGGGGCAAAACTTAGCACCGTGATCTTACCTGTCAGAGCCTCCAGAGACCCCGTGGCCCCGTCTGGCGCCACCCATTTCACATCCGGCACCTCTTGGGCGGTGATGGGTTCAAACGCGGCTTCCTTATCCGCCATCGCTTGGTTCAGGTTCTCCCCCGGGTGGTTCGCAAAAGCGGGCGTGACAGTCAGCAGGATCACGGCATATATGCGCACGGCCAGCGACGCGAAGCGGGGTGGCGATGGGAATCTGAGTGTCATTGGGTTCTCTTATCTTTCGCGATGCGCATGGAAATCTGTTCGGCCATTTCCTCGGCAGGTTGCGCGCTTTCAAGAAAGACAGCATCGAACCGACCATCCGGAGCCATCAGGTAAATGTGGCCCGCATGGGCCATGATGTAGCCGTCCGGGGCATCCTCGTTCGAGAGCCTCTCATGGTAGACCTTAAAAGCCTCCGCCGTCGCAGCCACCTGCGCTTTGTTCCCCGTCAGTCCGATCAACTGAGGATGAAAGTTGGCAACATAGTCTTCGAGAACCTCAGGCGTGTCACGCTCTGGGTCCACGGTCACAAACAACGGGGCAACTTGGCTTGCGTCCGACCCAAGCTGATCAAGCACGCTGCCCATATAGGCCAAGGTAGTGGGACAGATGTCAGGGCAATGGGTGAAGCCGAAGAATACAAGCTGCCAGCGACCTTTGTAAGCTTCCTGCGTGACGGGCTGCCCGTCGTGGTTGATCAAAGTAAATTCAGAGCGAATATCCGCGTCGCCGCGATAGACGGGCTGATGGGAGGGGATATGTCCGGGCCGCATCATTGCGAAACCTGCAAGGGCAACGGCGGCGGCGATCGCGGCGGTCCAAAGGACAATGCGAAGCCGACTGTGGGTCGGGGTGATCTTTGTCATAGTCTGTCTTTCAATCGAGGGGTCCGCCCGCCGCTTGGACGGGCGAACCAAGAGCATCAGCCTTTTTGATCATCGGAATGATGCGTTTCCATATGCGCCTTCATGGACTGCATCATCTTGTTGCAGTTCTCCATCATCGGCCCCATCTCGGCCATCATCTTCATCATGGGCATCATACCTTCCATGCCCTCCATACCTTCCATCCCCTTCATGTCAGCCATGTCGCCTTTCATATGTTGGCCCTCGGCCATGGGCATATCGCCCGTTTCGGCTTTTGCCTCCTGCGCCTGCGCGAAAGAGGCGGCAAACATAAAGCCTGTCAGGGCTGCGGTGGTAAGTTTCACTGTATAAGTCATGTCGGTTCCTTTTGATTGAGGGTCAGTCTGTCGGGGCGTCCGGCTTTGCCACCGGATCGTTTTTGGCGCAGCCAGAGCCGCCGCGCATGCACAGCCCCAAAGCGCACATGGCGGCACAAGGGGCGAGGCTAAGAAGCAAGGGCGCGGCCCCCACGGCGGTCAGCCAGTCCCAATTCAATGCAGCACCGCCACCGATAGCGGCAAAGCCGGTCAGCATTAGGGTTTGGCGCCGCGCGGGCATGGGAATTGCGAATGAGGGCCGGTTTGCTTTTGAGGTTTGGATCACTATTGGGTTCATCCTTTTGTAATGACGCGTTGGATTTGGGAAATGGCCGCCGGGCTGTCCCAAGCGGCGGGGCCGACCTTGCGAGCGACCTCGTGGCCTTGGGGGTTGACCAGCAGTGTCGTGGGCAGGCCGACAACGCCGAAAGCCATCATCGCCCGTAACTGGTCCGCCAGATAAAGATCGAGATGCGTGATGCCGATCTCGGCATAGAAATCGCGCACAATGTCGAACCCGCCCTTGTCGATTGAGAGTGCGAGAACGTGAAACTTCGCCCCACCCAATCGCGCCTGAAGCCGATCAAGGGTGGGCATTTCATGACGGCAGGGAGGGCACCACGTCGCCCAGATATTGAGCAACACCGTCCGGCCACTAAAGTCCGCCAAAGTTAGGCTCCGCCCTGCCCCATCCGTGATGGGCGGCGACAGCATTGGCAGGGGCTTTTGATGTTCCGCCATCACGGTGCGCGCCGCGACTGGCGAAGCCCCAAGCGCCAATGCGCCGCTCAGAAACCCACGCCGCTTCATGCGTTCTGCTCCTGTTGCAAACGCCGCACCACGGGAAGGATATCTTCCTCCAGCGAACGTCGATTGAACGGGCCAACATGTTTGTAAGCGATGCGCCCTTTGGCATCGATCACAAAGGTTTCCGGCACGCCGTAAACGCCCCAGTCAATGGACGTCCGGCCAGAGCTGTCGGCACCGATCCGGTCATAAGGATCGCCGAGTTCCGCAAGGAACCTGCGGGCGGCGGCGGGCTTGTCTTTGAGGTTGATGCCGTGGATCGGCACGCTGTCGGTTTGGGCCAGTTCCACCAGTAGTGGCATCTCAACCCGACAAGGCACGCACCACGAAGCCCAGACATTCACGAGGGACACTTCGCCGCGCAGATCAGCCGCCGATAGCCCCTTCCCGCGCCCTTCGATGGGCGGCAGGTTAAACGCGGGAATGTCCCGGCCGATCATCGTGCTGGGCAGGCCATCGTCGTTGTTGAACAGACCCCAGAGGAACGCCGCCGCGATGGCCCCAAAGACCATCGCAGGCAGAGCTGCGATGAACAGCGACCACCGTGGTTTGCGGACAGGCCGTCTGTCCTTGCTCATGTTCCGCCCTCATCCTTAGCGGTGACTTCAGCCTGAAAGCCGCGCTCCCGCTCGGGCCAGGTGCTTTTGATGTAGCCAAGGATTGCCGTGATTTCGGCCTCGCTCAGGATACCGTCGAACACCGGCATGTCACTGTCATAGCCGGGGACGACCGAAGCCAGCCCATTCTTGGTGATATCAAAAATCTGCTGATCGGCATGGTGCCACGTATGGCCCGTTTCATCATGCGGCGGCGCAGGCATGCGGCCATTATCGAGCCGCCTGCGCCAGTCCGGCTGGCCTTCGAGATCGGCGCCGTGGCAAGAGGCGCAGTTCTCCGCATAGAGCCCCGCGCCAATCTCGATCATCTCTGCATCCACGGGCACGCCGAGCACGGCGAGCGCCGGGGGGCTGTCCTCCTTCCCCCCGGCCCAGACAGCGACCGCCGCCGCGCCCGCGATGCCGATAGCGGCGGTCAGACCCAACCGGTTCATGCGGGCCGCCGTAGGTATTTGACCAAGGCCAGCGCGCCCAGCACCAGCACCGCCAGCACCAAGAGAAAGAGCGCGCCACAGGCGATCATCATTCCGACCGACATCGGCCCATTCATCATAGTTCCGTTCATCATATTCATCGTTCCAACCTCATTCATTTGAATACACGGCCACGCCGTCCTTACCGAAGGCGTAGGTTTTGAGTGTGCCGCTCTTGCCTGCCATGCCGGGCGCGTTTTGGGGCATACCGGGCAGCGTGATACCGGTGACCTCGGGGCGCTCGGAAGTCAGGCGCTGGATAATTTCAACAGGCACCAGACCGCTAACGTAGTAGCCATCGACCTCGGCAAGGTGGCACCCCAGCCCCTGTTCCGGCACGCCGACCTCAACCGAGCGTTTGTCGAAATTCCGGTCGTCAATACGGGTGACGTGATAGCCATTCTCTTCGGCATAATCGGCGTAAGCATCGCAGCAGCCGCAGGACGGATCGCGCCAGATGGTCATTTGGCGATCTGCGGGGACGGTGCTTGCCGCAGTGTCGGCGGGCGTCGTGTTGTCGCTTTCAGCCATGCCGAAGGTGGCAAAGCCGATGATACCGGCGGCGGCTACGGCCGCGGCCGCGCCGAAGGTGTATTTCCTGTTCATGTCTGATCTCCTTGAGGGATGTTGAGAGGTTCAAAGGTCATGCCGCCATCGCGGCTGACGGAAAGAATGCCGTCGCGAACGGCGGCAAGGTTTTTAGGGTCGGCAGGATCGACAGCCAGCGCTTCGATCCTTCCCGGCGCGGCACGCGTCCAATTCACGCCAGCATCTGTCGACGTCCAAAGGCCGCTTTCCAGCCCGGCATAGAGCCGTTCAGACGCTTTGGGGGAGAGTGCCAAATGGGTGATCGGCAGGCCTTCGGGCAGAGGTTTGGCAGGTGGCGGCGTTTTACCCGCAGCCAGCGCATCCATCGCATCGCCCGCGGTCACATCCTGCCACCGGCAAAAGCAATCCGGCACGCGGGTCAGCCCGGCGTCGGTTCCGGCATAGAGCCAGATGCCGCCCATGCCGGTCGGATTGCCCACAGAGACGAGCGTCAACACCTCGCGTTCGGCCCCATCGAGATAAGGCCGGTCCATGACGAATTCCCAGCTTTCGCCCGCGTCTTTGCTGCGCCAAAGCCCGTCATCCGCAAGGGCGGCATAGAGCATATCCGGCTCAAGCGCGGCCTGGGTGAGCGCGGTGACGCGGGTTGCCGGCAGGCCCGCGCTGGCGTCTGCCCATGTGCGCCCCCCATCCCGGCTGCGCATAAGGCCGACAGGATCAACTGCCGCGAACAAAGTGCCCGGAGTCTCTGGATGGCTGGTGATCGCGGTGATTGATCGCTCCAACGACACATGCTGGATGTCGCTTGGGGCGGGCACGCGCCAAAGCTTGCGCTTTGAAGCCACAACAAGTGCATCGCCGTCATACTGAAGGGCGCGGATCGACTCCCCCGTTGTCGTTGCGAGGGAGACATGAGGTAGGATCAGCGTCGCCCCAACTGTGGCAAGCCCGCCGGACAGCACACGCCTGCGCGACATATCGCGCGGTGGATGAATAGACATAAAGGTCGTTCCCGAAAGTGACAGATAAGGTCGAGCGTGTCGCTGCGCAGTGGCAGCAAACGTCGCGAAACCGGGCCGTCACCCTTCGATGCGGCCGGTCAACTTAGGGAGGTGGTTCGCGGTGGGAAAGGGTCAGACCCGAGATCAATCCCGGCGAGGCCAAGATCCCCGGGCACAGGCGCGAAGAAACGCTGCACGCTCTCGGGTTGGGACTGAAGCAACTGCGACATCACAAAGACAGATGCCGTGCAATCAATGTCGCACACCACCTCACCCTGATCTTCTTGCAAGCAAGCTGTGCAGCTATCGTCCTCCTCCATCGTCGCGGATGCGGTCAAACCTGACATCTGCAAGGACATGTTCGCCGCCGCCAAATCATGCGCCAATATGCCCGTCAAAAGAACGAGCGAGAGGCAGAATGTGGCAAGGCGAAGCAGGATGCGCATGGCACTGATATAGGAACCCGATGCGGTGCTGTCGATCCCCTCACCAGAAAGTGAGGGTGCGCAAAACGCCGCACGCCCGTAGATCAGCAAGACACAGCGTATTGCGATGCGCCTCAGCGGTCGTCGTGCGACGTCCCATCGTTGTGCTCCGCTTCTTTGCCAGCGCTCGTTGGGCCGCCGTCATGCCCAAACAACGCAGCATCCTCATGGGCATTTGCGGAAGTTTCAAACTCAAGGCTCGAATGGGTGATGCCGAAGTCTTCAGCGAGCATGTTCTTGACAGCCTGCTTCACAGCATCAAGGTCCCTCCAATCCTGCCCCTCCAACACGACATGGCAATCAAGCGCCACCTCATGCTCTTGCATCTGCCAAAGATGAACATGGTGCACGTCCCTGACGCCAGCGACCTTGGTCATCGCCTCAACCACTGCCTCTGCATCCATGTAGGGCGGGCTGCCCAGCATCAACATACGGATCGGACCTCCGATCTCAGTGAGTGCCAGATAAAGGATATAAAGCGCGATACCGATGGTGATCGCGGGATCAACCCAACGCAGGTCGTAAAGGATAATGAGCGTGCCGCCAATAATCACCGCGACCGAGGCCAGCGCGTCGGACAGGTTGTGCAAGAACAGCGCCCTGATGTTCACGCTACCCTTCTGCATCGAATAGGTCAGCAGCGCCGTCAGCGTATCAATCATCAGCGCGACAGCGCCGAGAATGACCACCGTCCAACCTGCCACTTGCGGCGGATCAATCATGCGCATCCCGCCTTCGTAGATAAGATAGACCCCAACAAGAATAAGCGTAGTGTAGTTGATCAGAGCCGCAACGATTTCGATCCGGCCATAGCCAAAGGTCATCCGTGCGTCCGCCGGGCGCCGTGCGATTTTGCGAGCGACAAAGGCGATGACCAATGAGGCCATGTCCGAAAAATTATGCAGCGCGTCGGCGATAAGGGCGAGCGACCCTGCAAAGACACCGCCCACGATCTGCGCCACCGTTAGAAGGGCATTCGCCCAGATGGCCAGTGATACTCTGCGGTCCCCGCTTTCGGGGTCAATATGAGCGTGGTCATGTGCCATTGGGTGTCCCTATCGTCCTTTGAGGATCAAAACGCGGCGCGCACCGCGTTTTGAAGTCGTATCCGCGCCTTCAAAAGACACTTCTTCCGCAGGCGTGGCCCGCTTCGGTTCAAGCCGGATCAACAGCAGCCCGAGCGTTTTTCAGGGCGCGAAACTTCTTGAACCAACTCAGCTGTTTCCTTACCGTCGGCTTCCCGTGCCACATCGGCCTGTGCGACGATCCCGCAGCATTTTCCGGCGTCGTCAGTCACCACCGTGCGCCGCACCTGCTTCTCTTCCATCTTGTTGCAGCAACTTTCGACATCTTCGTCGGGCGCAGCGGTTAGCACGTCTTTCGACATAACATCAGACACGCATGTGTCGGTGCCTTTTCCCTGCGCAACCGCACCGCAGCAGATGTCGCGGTCCGTAACGATGCCAACCGGCTCTCCGGCGTCATTCACCACCGGAATAGAGCCGACCGAATTGTCCTTCATCAGCTTCGCTGCCTCCTGAACCGAGGCGTCGGGTCCGCAGCAGGTGGGGTTGCTCGTCATGATTTCTTGAACTTGCATGATCTTACTCCTTGATTGGGTAACATGGTCAAAACCCGAAGACTGACATGCAAGTTCCTGTTGGCACGTCGTTCGGCAATTCTCAGCGCACGACCCTATGCAGCCTCGTAGCTTGTAAACACCTCGCTGCTGCCATCATGGGCAATCAGATAGACCTCATAGGCGTCGCGCTCACTCTCCGGTCCCATCCCCGGCGAGCCATAGGGCATCCCCGGCACGGCGAGGCCGATGGCATCCGGGCGCTCGGCCAGCAGTTTGCGGATATCGGCGGGCGAGACGTGACCTTCGATCAAATAGCCCTCGATCTTTCCGGTGTGGCAAGAGGCCATGCTTTGCGGGATGCCGTTGTCTTGCTTGTATTTGATCAAGAGCGTTCCCAAGCTGCGTTCCGTCGTCACAGCAAAACCCTCGTTTTCCAAGATCTCGATCCACGCCGAACAGCAGCCGCAGTTGGGATCTTTCATCACATGGATGGCGGGCTTTGCTTCGGCCCATGCGGCGAAGGGTGCGGCGGCGGCAAAGCTTGCGGAACAGGCCAGCAGGCTGCGTCGTGTGAGGGTCATGTGAAATCCTTCCAAAGGTTCAAACTGTCGTTTCGTTAGTTGCATGTGTTGTAGGGCGGCAACCGGGCGCGGCCAACCGCTCAGCGGTGGTTGGCCGGAAAAACAGCAGCCGCAGGGCATTGAGCGTCACCAGAACGGTCGCGCCAGTATCCGCCAAGATCGCGATCCAGAGGCCAGTGATGCCAAACACTGTGGTCACAAGGAACACGGCCTTCAGCCCGAGCGCTATGGCGATGTTCTGCCGGATATTGCCCATCGCGGCGCGAGCGAGACGGATCTGGCCGGGCACATCTGTCACCCGGTCACGCAGGATCGCCGCATCCGCAGTTTCCAGCGCTACATCTGTGCCGGAGCCCATCGCGACGCCCACATGCGCCGCGGCCAATGCCGGGGCGTCGTTGATGCCGTCGCCGATCATCATGACCCTCGCCTCAACCGTGAGGTTTTGAATGGCCGCGACCTTATCTTCTGGCATCAGCTCGGCCCGGTGGTCGATGCCCAGCCCTTCGGCGATGGCCGCAGCGGTGCGCCGATTATCCCCGGTGAGCATCACCGATGAAATGCCAAGGGCGTGCAACTGCGCCACTGCCTCTGCCGCATCGGCGCGGGGTTCATCGCGCAGGGCGATGAGGCCTTGGGCCTCGTTGTCGCGCAAGACAATCACCACGGTTTTGCCCTGCGCTTCGAGCGTCTCGACTTCAGCGCGCAAAGTCGCTGACAGCGCCCCGCGTTCTGCCGCCAAACGCGGCGAGCCGACGCAGATGGTTGCCCCTGCGATCACCGCCTCGGCCCCTTTGCCGGGCAAGGCGCGGGACTGTGTCGCGACGGCAGAGTCGATCCCACGCGCCTCAGCCGCGCCGCAAATGGCCTGGCCGAGCGGGTGGCTCGCGCCGTTCTCAACCCCGGCGGCGAGGGCAAGAAGATCGGCTTCCTTCCCCACAAGCGTCTGCACGTCAGTCACCCGCGGCTTGCCATGGGTTAGCGTTCCGGTCTTATCAAAGGCTACATGGGTGACCCGCGCCGCTGCTTCTATCACCGCGCCGCCTTTCATCAGCAACCCGTTGCGCGCCCCGGTGGACAGGGCTGAGGTGATCGACGCGGGCACCGAAATCACCAGCGCGCAGGGGCAGCCGATCAGCAGCAGAGCCAACGCGCGATAGACCCATTCCCCCCAAGCGCCCCCGAAGGCAAGCGGCGGCACCACGGCCACCAAGGCGGCCATGCCGACCACGGCGGGCATGTAGACGCGGCTGAACCGACCGATGAAGCGCTCGGTCGGCGCACGGGCGCTCTCGGCTTCTTCCACCAAGCGCACAATGCGGGCGATGGTGTTGTCCGCGGCGGGTTTGGTGACGCGCACGCGCAGCAAGGATTCTGTGTTGATCGATCCGGCAAAGACATCCGCACCCGGCTCTTTAAGGCGCGGCACGCTTTCGCCCGTTACAGGGCTTTCGTCGACGCCTGAAGTGCCGCTGACCACTTCTCCGTCACAGGGCACCCGGTCCCCGGGGCGGACCTGCACGATCTGCCCGACGCTGAGCGCCTCTGCCGCCACCTCCCGCGTCTTGTTGCCCACCTCAAGCCGCGCCGTTTTCGGCACCAGCTTGGTCAGCGCACGGATGCTGTTGCGTGCCTTCCCAGCAGAGACACCCTCCAGCAATTCGCCGACGGCAAAAAGAAAGACCACCAGCGCGGCCTCTTCTGGCTCTCCGATCACAAGCGCACCGCTGGCGGCGATGGTCATCAACATTTCGATGGTAAAGGGCATGCCCACCCGCGCCATGGCAAAGGCCCGGCGTGCAACAGGGATAAGCCCGATCAACGTGGCGATGACAAAGGCCCAATGCGAAACCTCAGCCGGCAGGACAAGCCGCGAGGCCCATGCCATTGCGAGCAAAGTGCCGCTGCCGAGGACCAAGCGGCCTTTCGTGGTTTGATACCAAGCGAGGTCTGCCGCCTCTTCGGGCGCAGACGCTTGAGGCTCAACCCCTGCCCCGCCGATCACCGCAACGTCCGGCAGGATGAAACCGCCTTCGGGCCTCTCTGCCTTCGCCCCTTTCGGAGAGATGCCAAAACCGATACCACGCACGGCTTTCTCGATCCGCTCGGGCGCGGTTTCATTCTCATCCAGCGTCAGACGCAGCCGCTCGGACATCAGCGCGACATCAACATCCGCGACCCCCGGCAAGCGCTCCACCGCGCCGCGCACCTTGGCCGCGCAGGCGCCGCAGTCCATCCCCGTGACGCGCCATTCCCGTTGTGCTGTGCTGCCCTCCGCCATCTCTGTTTCCAATCTGATTCAACCTTCAGACGCAGAGATACGACCTACAGCAACTGTAGCTTCAAGCGCTTTTTTGAAATATTTTTTAGCCCAGCCAAACGTCGAGAAACAGCATAAGCACCAGCCCAACCGCCAAACCGAGCGTGGCCTTGTTCTGATGCCCGCTGCGATGAGTTTCGGGAATGATCTCATGGCTGATAACGAAAAGCATCGCCCCTGCGGCAAAGGCCAGCCCCCAAGGCAGCAACGGCTCAGAAAGTGCGATGATCCCGGCGCCGAGCAGACCGCCGATCGGCTCAACCATCCCGGTCAGGGCTGCGATACCCCATGCGCGGCCTTTGGAGTAACCTTCGCCTAAGAGCGCCACCGCCACTGCGAGCCCTTCAGGTGCATTTTGCAACCCAATACCAAGCGCCAGTGGCATCCCGCCCGACAGCCCATCCGCGCCGAAGCCCACACCAACGGCCAGACCTTCGGGGAAATTGTGGATCGTGATCGCAATGATGAAAAGCCACACCCGTCGAAGCGATGCCGCCGCTGGCCCCTCGCGGCCCGTCTTGAAGTGCTCATGCGGTAGAAGTTCGTTCATCAGCGCCACGGCCCCCATGCCGAGCAAGATCGCCACACAGACGATCGCGGCGGGCGCGGCCTCGCTGTCATACCGCAGTCCGGCTGCATCCAGTGCGGGGATGATGAGCGAAAAGAAAGACGCCGCCAGCATCACCCCGGCGGCAAACCCCAACGACAGGTCGCGCGTTGCCCGCGACGGGGTGCGCCCAAAGAGCACCGGCACGGCCCCCACGGCGGTCATAGCGCCCGCAGCCAGGCTGCCAAGAAATCCGAGCATCAAGGGTGACATCGTCTCCAAGGGGGAATCCTTCCTCAACATTTGCTATGTGCAGCCGTCAACGACGTAGTCCGCCTTGCCAGTTGGCCAAGCCTATGGGAAGGATCGTGCCCCGTCGACTTGCGCCAAACCACCGCGCAACCTACAGAGACTATAGGTTACAGGAGGATCAGACATGCTTGCAATCGGCACACTCGCAAAGCGCACTGGCACCAAAGTGCAGACGATCCGCTATTACGAGCAGATCGGTCTAATGCCTGAACCCGGCCGGACCGAAGGCGGCCAACGGCGGTATGGCGATGCCGAATTGGACCGCCTCTCCTTCATCCGCCATGCCCGCCAGCTCGGCTTCTCGCTGGAGGCGATCCGAGAGTTGCTGGACCTTTCTGATACGCCCGACCGGTCCTGTGCGCAGGTCGATGCCATCGCCCAAAAACAACTTCGCCAAGTCGAGGCACGACTTGTGCGGCTCGAAGCCCTCCGCGTTGAATTGCAGCGGATGATCGGTGCCTGCAATGCGGATCGGGTGGCCGATTGCCGCATTCTTGAGGTGCTCCGCGACCATGAGGAATGTCTCGCCGATCACGGGGCCACTGCCTGATGCCCGCCGCCCTGCTCTATCCGCTTGCGGCATTGGCTGAGATCGTCGGGTGTTTCGCGGTCTGGGCGTGGTGGCGCGGCGCTTCGCCGCTTTGGTTGGTGCCGGGGATGCTGAGCTTAGCGCTATTTGCGGGGTTCTTGGCCTTGGTTGAGGCAGGTTTCGCCGGGCGCGCTTTTGCGGCCTATGGCGGCATCTATATCGTGGCTTCGCTCGGGTGGATGTGGACCGTGGAAGGGCAACGGCCTGATTTTTGGGATGCTGCCGGAGCGGGCCTTTGTATTCTTGGCGCAGCGGTGATTATTCTCGCGCCCCGCGCCGGATAGGCTGCCGGCCCTCCTTATAGAGCCGGCAGCCACGCGGTTTAGCTGGCGTCTTTGAATTCGTCGTATTCGCCGCGCACCTGAACGGTCACGGTGACCGCTGTCTTGTCACGGTTGCGCCAGAACCAGCCGTGCTGACCTGCGAAACCGGCAGTGATCTCGCCCTCTTCGCCTGTCGAGCCGCGGCCTTTGTAATAAGTCTCGGATTGGCCCGACCCATGGCCGTGCAGGTCAAAGTTCACACGCCCCCCGTCGACCAACATAGCGTATTGCGCGGTCTGACCTTCTTCCATCAACAACTTCCACTCGGCAGACTCGCCCGGTGCCAGTGTAAATGTGATCTCATCGCGCCATTCTTGCACGGGTTCAGACGGCACCTCTTCGGCATGGGCGGCCCCGACGAAGACGCTGAAGATATCGTTCATCAGGCTGGACTGCTCTTGGGTCACAAGCGCGCCCTGCTCTTCCAGTGCCTTGATACGGTCCGCTTCCGCCTCTGCGGCAAGCTGGCTCTTGATCTCACCCATTTCGGCCAGACCGAGCACGCCGCCGATCCCCGTAGGGTCGATGTCGTATTCGGCGGGCAGCACCACGGTCACGAGGATCGCGACAGCGCTGGCCGCTGCAATGGCGGTTGAGCGGATGAGCTGCGCGGAGGTGGGCAATTCGTTGAGGCTTGGTTTTTCTGCGTTGAACATGTGGTTCTCCTATTTGTTTAAGCGGCTACGAAATAGCCGGTGATTTGAAGGCCCATGAGGATGAACCCCAGTGCCATCATGATGACGTTTGCTGTGTAGGCCTGGCGGAAGAAGTTGGGTGATCTCCGCCAGAAGCCCATGACGATAAGGATGATGGCAAGCGCCATCAGCTGGCCCAACTCCACGCCCACGTTGAACGCCAGAAGGTTGGCCAAAAGCCCATCCGGTGCGATCTCGTAGTCGAGAAGCTTGGTGGCCAGACCGGTGCCGTGGAAGAAGCCGAAGATCAGCGTTGCAACCTTGGTATTTGGCTGCACGCCGAACCAGCGCTGATAGGCGCCAAGGTTATCGAGTGCCTTGTAGACGACCGACAGGCCAATGATGGCGTCAACGATATAGGCGTTGATGCCCCAGCCGAACCAGACGCCGGCCAGCATCGTGGTCGAATGCCCGAACGCAAAGATACTGACATAGATGCCAACGTCTTTCATCTTGTAGAGAAAAAAGACGACGCCGAACAAAAACAGGATGTGGTCGTAGCCCGTCACCATGTGTTTGGCGCCGAGATACATGAAGGGAATGATGTTCACCCCCCAGATTTCCTGAATATAGCCCGCATCCCCGGGCGTGACATTATGCGCTAATGTTCTCCACCTGACAGGAGATTCCCATCGGCAACGTGATGTGCCATATTTGAGGCATGAGACGCCATGACATCTGCCTTTACCTTGGCCCCGCCGACCGTACTGAGCTTCAAGCCCTGATCAGCAACCGCAACACTGCGCGCAAGCTTGTCTGGCGGGCCGAGATCGTCCTGGCCACAGCGGACGGTCATGGCACGTTCGAGATTATGCGACGCGCGGGCACGTCGAAACCCACGGTCTGGCGCTGGCAGCAGCGGTATCTCGATGAGGGCGTGGCCGGTCTCAAGCGTGACAAGACGCGACCCTCGCGGGTGCCGCCTTTGCCCGTGGAAACAAGGCTGAAGGTGATCGCCAAGACGGTGCAGGAAACCCCGCCCAATGCAACGCACTGGAGCCGCGCGCTAATGGCCGAAGCCATGGGCATCTCGCCGTCGAGCGTCGGCCGCATCTGGGCAGAAGCTGGCTTGAAGCCGCATCTCACGAAGGGGTTCAAGGTCTCGAACGACCCAAAGTTCGAGGAGAAGGTCACCGATATCGTCGGGCTCTAC